>JAKEHD010000281.1 GCA_022615215.1 Blastocatellia bacterium | reverse complement strand
GCATCAGCAGAAATGCCTCATGGCCTCCTTCGAAGATCGAAATGAATTACAACAGAAGGACTTGAAGCTGATAAAAGACCTCGGTCTGAAGTTTCGCGGCCGCAATGCCTGGCCTGCGTTCAGGAGTTATCTGCCCGGATATTATCCCTGGTTTGTAACGGGCGCAGAGGCCCGCTTTCTGACCACTGCTCTCTTGCAGTCAATCGAAGTCGCGCTCCATCTCGAAGAGGATGAAAACCTGCTCGCTTCTTCCGACAGGGAGGCCCTTATGGTAAGAGTTCTCGAAAATGTCGGGGACGCTTCCCGTTGGGAAGAGCGATGGTTGAAACCTGAGCCGTTGAAGAAAGAGAGCCTCCGGGTCGCCCCCCTTGATGACGTTCGCCTCCAAAAAATCAAGCGGTCATGTCAGGTTCACCCCGGCGTATGGGAGACCGATATTTTCTACGCTCCCGGTGCCGTGCGGGAAGAGGGAAGACCTTATTTCCCTTATGTGGTCTTATGGGCCGACCACCGCTCTTATTTCATCCTGGGCAGCAATGTGCTTCGCCCCTGGGATTACCTGTCGGAGTACCAGGACGGTTTTTTCAAACTCCTGGAGAACGTCAAGTATCTACCCGCAGAGATATGGGTCGAAAAAGAGGAGTTGTTCGATTTGCTGTCGCCCATCACCGACAAACTCGGAATCGGGTTGAAGAAGGGCAAAAATCTGAAAGCAATAGAAGCCGCGCGCGACGCCATGCGCGAGTTTATGAGATAGATGAGCAGGGAGCAGGGGAGCAAGGGAGCAGAGGAGCAGGGGAGCAGGGGAGATATAGAGGCAGTGAAGCCAGAATCCGATCACCCCAGCACCCCTGCTCCCCTGCATGTTTTCACGCATCACGGCTGATGGCTGATAGCTGATAGCTGATGGCTGAATGAGGATATATGGGAGATAAAAAATTCGATCTGAAAAAAGGCGATTCGGTCTTGGTCAAAAGCGGGACGGTCGATCCCGACTCCGGCACCGACATAGGCGGATGGCAGGGAAGAATCCGCACGATAGAAGAGCAAGACGAAGTTCTCGTCTGCGTCGAATGGGACAGCGTGACGTTGAAGAACATGCCCGGCCCTTTCATCGAAGAGAGCGAAGAGGAAGGCTTGGATTGGAAGGTGATGAATCTCTTTGCCGAAGATGTCGAGCCGACCGAGCCAAGAGACACGGAAAAAGATGTTGAAAGGGCCGGAGAGGAAGTAGGCAAGGGTTATGCCTGGCTCTCTTTAGGCGAAGAGGGGAAGCGCGTCCAGGAGGTGCTCGCGGGCATCGACCCGGATGACGAGATGGCGCTCTTCGAAGCCTGGGAAGAACATCTCGAAGAAGAACTGACTTTTCCCTTCGAAGCCGAAGTTTCCGAATATCAAACCAGAGGCCCTCTGCAATCGGGCGATAAAGTCACTGTAAAAGGAATCCACATGGTGACCGATCTTTATGGAGTCCTGGTCAAGATCGACCGCAAAGGCAAACGGCATACCTTTCCTCTTTGCGACCTGGAAGTGACCGACAAAAAATCGCCTAATTATCAGTTGGTGATGGACTACGCGGTCTGGTTTGCGAACAAGTAGGACTACAGCCATCAGCTATCAGCTATTAGCTATCAGACCGTGATTGAAGACTGATGGCTGATAGCTGATGGCTGATGGCTGACGGCTGACGGCTGTCTACCGCTTTGTGACTATGAGAGTCTATCTAGACAACAGCGCGACTACGCCTGTGGCGGCCGAAGTCCTTGAGGCGATGTTGCCGTACTTCGCTGAAGAAGCGGGCAACGCGCAATCGGTTCATTCGTTCGGCCAGCGGGCCAGAGCTGCCATAGAACAAGCGCGCCGCCAGGTCGCCGATTTGATCAATGCACGCGAGGCGGAAGTGGTCTTCGTGTCGGGCGGCACCGAAGCCGATAACCTCGCGATTCGCGGAATAGCCCAGGCTCACCGCGAACGGGGCCGCCATATAATCACTTCGCAAATAGAGCACCCGGCAGTCCTCGCCACCTGCGAGGCGCTTGAGCGATCAGGCTTCAGTGTGACCTACTGCGCGGTCTCACACCTCGGACTTGTGAGCGTAGAGGACGTTCGCGCTTGCATACGCGACGACACAATACTGATCTCCATCATGCAGGCCAATAACGAAACGGGCGCCATCCAACCCATCGAAGAGATAGCCCGCGCGGTCACTGAAGCCCGCAGTCGGGGCCTTGAGCATATTCATTTTCACACGGACGCTGTGCAGGCCGCGGGCAAGATTCCCGTAGACGTGAAGCGAATGGGGGTTGACCTTCTGTCGCTTTCGGCGCACAAGATACACGGCCCTAAAGGCGTGGGCGCGCTTTACATCCGAAAGGGCACGCGCCTCGCCAAGCTGCTTTACGGAGGGCGGCACGAGCGAGACCGCCGCGCGGGCACGGAAAACGTCCCCGGCATAGTGGGAATGGGGCGAGCCGCCGAGATGGCCCGCGCTCAATTGAGTGATCGAATGGAGCGAATGGGCAGGCTCAGAGATCACTTCGAACGCCAGGTGATGTCGCGCATCCCTAACGTCAAAATCAATGGCGACCCCGACACAAAGATTCCTTTTTTACGTCGCGTGCCTAACATATCGAACCTCAGTTTTCAGGGAATCGAAGGCGAGAGTCTTTTGATAGCGTTGGATTTGAAAGGCGTCGCCGCTTCGACAGGCTCGGCCTGCGCTTCCGGCTCGCTCGAACCGAGCCACGTGCTCCGGGCATGCAAGCTCACGGAAGAAGAGGTGCGCGGAAGTATGCGTTTCAGCCTGAGCGCATACACGACGCACGAAGAGATAGATTACGCGGTCGATATGTTGGAAGAAACGATAGCGCGACTGCGGCAAATAACTCCGTCCGAGCCTGTCGTCCGGCAGCGAGTACGCTTCCGTCCGTCGTCCTTCGTTCTTTAATCAGGGTCTCGCGCTAGCGCAACAACGGACAACAGACAACGATGAGATTCACAGAGCGGAGGCCCAATGTTTGAAAGATACACTGAGAAAGCGCGCCGCGTCATATTCTTCGCCAGGTACGAGGCAAGTCAGCTTGGATCGTCGGCGATTGAGCCTGAACATATATTGCTCGGCCTGCTGCGCGAAGACAAGCCGCTCGTTCTCAGACTCTTCGCTTCTTCACATTCGGCGGTCGAATCCATACGCAAAGAGATCGAAAAGGGCATAGAGCCAGGCGTAAGACTCGCGGCTTCGGTCGACATGCCGCTCTCTCCAAACGCGAAGCGTGTGCTTGAGATCGCCGCCGATGAGAGTCAAAAATTGAACCACCATTACATCGGAACGAATCATCTATTGATCGGGATTATCAAGGAAGAAAAATCGGTTGCGAGCCAGATACTCGCCGATCTCGGGATCAGCGTCGATCAGGCTATAGCTCTGATTGAAGAGAATATTACTTCCCCCGAGCCTGCCGACCTGGAGCCGACCCTGCTACAACTCTTCGAGCAATCGAACGCCTTGATCGAGTTGCTCATCCGTCGAGGCATTTTTACCCGGCAGGAGTTCGTTGATGAATTGGCCGGACGATCCGGCCCGCCGCGCCTTCAAGAGAGTCTTTATGCGCTCGTCGACCTGCTTGTGAAAAAAGGAGTGATTGAAGAAGGCGACAGGCAAAAGATCATGGATAGCGGTCAGTAGTCAGTGGTCGTTGGGGAAACGGTGAATGATGAATGATGAATCTGGAGTTCTATATTCATCGTTCCGCGTTTCCTCTGACCGCTGACCACCATTTCCATCAGGAGGATTCCTTTTCCACCAGAAACGCGCCGCAAGCAGGGCAATACATTTCATTACTGTCCGACGGATTGTTGCACTCGCGGCATATAACGAGCGCGATGAATTCGCGCGGGCCGGATAACGCTTCATCGGAGAGCGCGGATTCCATATTCAGGTTGCCGGTTTTGCCGGTCCTTCGGTTTACAGGGGCTTCGTCCGTTAAATCGTCCTGTATGGTTACCGGGCGGACGTGCGAATCTATGATGTCTCCGAATGAGTCGTCATCCGAAAACCAGGTCGAAGTATCTATCATAATGTTTGCATCGCCAGACTGATCGGACGCGCCCGTAGGCAACGGATCGGAATCGCGGACGACTATATTGGCTGACGCAGGTTGAACAGGCGAACCTCCCGGCAATGACTTGATGGATACGTTGCTCACAGGCGGCCTTGATGGTCGTTTCGAATCTGAATCGCGGACGACATCAGAGGGTATTACTCTATCGTCTTCGCCCTCCGCTTCGCCGGGGCGGACTTCGGCCGTCGAGAGAAAAGCTTCTACGGCTTGCGCGAACGGGGCGGCGTTGTCGGCCAATCGCTCCAAATAGGCTCTTTGCTCTTCCGGAGATAGAGCGATGAATGACACCAGTTCGTTATAAAGCTCTATCTCGATTCCGCTGTCCGAGGTTTCATTTTCCTCGTCCGAATCCGTATAAAGAACGGACTCTTCTTGTTTCAACTCCATCGGAGTTTTCCTCAAAACGCAAAAAAACGGAGGCAAAGCGAAGTCATTTTACAATACGAGCAGGGCCTTTTCTATACAAATTGTTGAGCGCCCGCGCAGGGTGATAAGATTGGGACACGCAGCCGTCAGAGGCGCGGATCGATTCATCTGCGCGCTGTTTGTGCGCGAAAAAAGGCGTCAAAATAGAGCTATGCCGACCGAATCTGAAATCATATCGCGGATCAGAAAACGCGCCGCCGCCCCTCGTGACGCACGAGTTCCCATAGGCGACGACGCTGCTGTAATGGAATTCGCGGGCGCGGATGACCTGATCGCGTGTTGCGACCTGATGGTCGAGGGGGTGCATTTTCAGACCCACTGGGCGACGCCCCGGTTGATAGGCCGCAAGGCTCTCGCCGTCACCCTGAGCGATGTGGCCGCGATGGGCGGCTCTCCGAGGTTCGCCATGATAAGCCTCGCCCTGCCCGCCGCGAAATCATCCGAGTTCGTGAATGAATTGTTCGACGGCATATTCGAGATGGCCGATGCCGCCGGTGTCTTCATAATAGGCGGCGATACTTCAAGCTCGCCGGATTCCCTTTTCATAGATACGATCGCCCTCGGCCGATGCGCGAAAGGGCGGGCCATCACACGCGCGGGCGCGCTGCCGGGCGACCGCATATTCGTCACAGGGTCGCTCGGCGCATCCCGTCTCGGTCTTATGCTGCTCGGTCAAGGTTTTCGCCTGGAAGACGATTCCCAAAACGATAAGGAAGCAGGCCGCGCCCGCCGCTTGGCTCTGCTCAAGCACCTCGCGCCCGCTCCGCGTTTGGAGTTTGGGCGCACCATCGGAGAAGCCGGTCTTGCAAACTCTATGATAGACATCAGCGACGGTCTCAGCACCGACCTGTCGCACATACTCGAAGAGAGCCGTTCGGGCGCGATCATTCACGCCGCCGCCCTTCCGATTGATGATAGCGTCATCGCGCTCGCGCCCGATGAATTGAAAACAGACCCTCTCGACCTTGCCTTGCACGGCGGCGAAGAATACGAATTGCTCTTCACCGCGCCGCCCGAAAACCGGGACCGCATAATCGAGCTATCTGCTGCGACGGGACTGCCGGTCACTGAGATCGGAGAGATAATCATCGGCGAAGGATTGCGAATCGAACGCAACGGCGCGCTGGAACCTGTAAAGCCTCGCGGGTACGAGCACTTGATATAAACTTTCACTGGATTGATCGGTAGTCCGTTGCCCTTTCATCAGGGTCTCTGACGAAAGAACAACGGACCACAGACGACGGACGACGGACGATACTATTGAGATTTCACAGTCACCTTGCTCGTGCCCACATTGGAGCTTGAATCCGCGCAGCGAAACGCTATTACGTGCTCGCCGGGCCTTGTGAAATTCACACGGACCTTGAAGCTCTCGCGCGCGGAATCGGCTATGCCGTCTGCGGGAAAGATCAGTTTCCACTCTCCCCCGTCGACGCTGTATTCGCCCTTCACTATGCGACTCGTGGTGTCTTCGGTATCGAATGTGACATCTACGGTCTGGCCCGTCACCGTAGGGCCGGTCACCTTTACAGAGGGCGGCGTATTGTCGAGTTCGATGGCGTCTGTGATCGCTTCGTGAGTGAGCGCGAGACCTTCGGGATTGCTCGGCGAATCGCTCGCCGTGACCTTGAAGAGATATGAGCCGTCAGGCAATCGGTTCCCGTCAATCGTGTAATAGCTCTGCGACAGGTTCTCCGCGAGCAGGTGCCATTCTTTATCGCCGAGCGTCTGGTAGAAAATTTTGTAAGTCATGCTGTCGCCGTTCGGGTCCGTCCCCTGCCAGTTGAGCGAGCGAGCGCCCTTCTGAAAGAACCGTCGCGGCGGCACATTGATCGCCAACCCGAACAATTGCGCGTCCAGCCCCGAAGTCGCTACCGACGGATCGATGGCAAGAGGCATCTCCTGCAAGGCCACGCCGGGAGGCAGAACGCTGACCGAACTGACTTCGGGAGTCTGATTGCGCGGCAGGTAAGCTATAACTACGGATTGCAATCGCGCGGCAGGCTGGTTCGTTTGAGCGTTGCTGCGCAGGGTGGCCCGCCATTGTATGAAGCGCGCGCGCGGGCTTGTGATCTGATCTCCCGATGAATTCTTGTAAGGCGCGGACCAGTCGCTCCACGTGGCGTCGGGGCTTTCGGTGTTTCCGCTTCGCGTTTGAACTTCGACATTGCCCGCGCCGCGCCAGTTTACGATGCCCCATCGGCCTCCGAATTTGGTATCGTGTACGGGCGAAACATAAGTGCCCTCGCTCACTGTCCGGCGGCCTATTCGATAGAGCCGTCCGAGATTGCTCGACGTAGCGAACAACTCGCCGCCCACAGATATGATCGTAGAGGTCTGGTCTTCGGGCGACTGTATCAAAAGCGTATAAGAGCGATCTCGCGCGACCGAATATATGCGCCCCTTTTCGCCCGTCCCTACGAAGACCCGCCCGTCCGAAAGCGCCTTCAACCCGAACCCTACGGCGCTCGTCGCTTTCCAGTAAACGTCGTTCCCGCCATCGGGCAGTATGCGAAAGACCGCGCTCCTCGACCCGGCGGCGCTGCTCTCGCTGCCTGACGAACTCTGGCCGAGCAGGCTCGCAAGGCTCGATACGCCTCCGGTATCGTCATCGCCGGAAGTCGAAAGAGTTATGACGCCTTCCCTCGACAGAGTCGAGGTCGATGAAATGCCTATATCCCCTTTTGGCTGCGAACCGCCCTTTTGATTGATGCCGAGCGCGAAAATCGTCCCGTTATCCTCGACCGATAGTTTATGTATCTCCTGCATCGGCGAGTCGAAAAGGGCGAACGTCTTCCCTTCGGCCGACACGCGCAGGACGAGTCCCGATGGATCCGTCCCGGCGATGAGTCGGCCCTCTTTATCGAGCGCGAGCGCGACGATATTCGTTTCGTCAGTATCGACAAGCACAGCGGCTTTGCCCGTCGCATCTATTTTGTATATCACTCCCTTATCGCCCGTGCCCGCATAGAGCGTAGAGGTTCTGGCGTCGAATGCGAGCGCCCAGATATATTTGTCCGGCGGATCATAAAAGGTGGAGACCTGGCCTGCGGGAGTGATTTTATAAATGCGGCCGTCGGGCGATGTGCCCGCATAGAGATTTCCTTGAGCGTCGGTTGCGAGCGCCGATACATCTAGTTCTTCGGCGTCATAGAGAAGGCGGCCCGCCCCCGAAGGCTCCACCTTGAATATGCGACCTTCGTGGCCCGTGCCGAGGTATATATTGCCTGCCGAGTCCGACGCGCTCGACCATATATAAGCCTCTTTCGTATCGTAAGCGAGAGTGAAATCGGAAGCTAAAGTGATGGCGCCGTTTTCGGCTATCGATACGCCGCGCGCATCGCCTTTTATGATATCTTCCTGCTTTGAAATCTCCCAGAACACAGGGCCGCCGCCCATCACTGAAGTGCATAAAAACATAAGCACTAAAGCGGCGGGCGCTGCTTTATATAATATCAAGCTCTTGAACATATTCGGTTTCCTTTCCAGGGTCGGATATGGGTCTTCGATCTGATGAAAAATAAAAGCCCGCGACTTGAGGAAAAAGATAGAGTAATACCCTTCGTCTTCCTCTGGCGCGAGCCTGTTTCGGTAAATGTGTTACGCAAATCGTTCGTCTTGAGGAAAAAAGTCTTCCTTTTGAGCACCGGAGCTATTTAACCACGTTTATGGTTATCGATTGCTGTCCGCTGATTATGAACTGCGAGGGCGGAAGTTCGCGCTCGGCAAGCGTAGCTACGTTCAGGGGCGTATAGCCGCCCGATGTGCGCTGAGAGCCTAGCGTCGCAAGCACCGAAGGCGGCAGCGTGGGCATCTCCTCGTTGTTGACTATAGCGCCTGTGCTCGACCGCATGACCTTCACATAAAGCCGGTTGTTCTTCTTCAGCTTGTTTATCGCTCGCACCAACTGGCCGAGGTCTTTAGGCAGAAAATCCGCAGACGCCTGGGCGCGCATATCGACCTGATTTATGGAAGCGCCGTCTCCGACCAGTATGACAAGCTCGCCGAAGGGTGCGTCTTCGGGAATTTCAAACGGTATGCGCTCGACGAATTCGGCCCCGGAATCTGCGCGCGCGAAGGCTTGGATTTCGAGCCGCTCGCCGCGCCGAACTTCGGTCTTATCGACCCACAGACGACTGAGCGACCCCGTAGAGCGGCTGTCGGCGGAAGCGATTTCGACTTCGACGCCTTCGAGGTCGAGCGCGTCGAATCCGCTGTTGAGCAGAACGGCTATCGGGCGTTCGACGGCCGATACCGCAAAGAAGGCCGCGCCGCTCGGAGAAGAGAAGCTGTTATCGAGCGCCACATCGGGCTGGCCTTTTATGCGTATGCGGCCGTTGACCTTCAGAGTCTGGCTGCCTATCTGGCGTTCGGTCGCGGTTATCGCCGCAAACAGAGTGATCCTCATAAGCAATGGGGTGAGGAAGGAATCCGAGACGACCTCGAAATTGTAAGTTTCGATCTTGTTGCGGCTGGTATGAATCGAGACACGAACCGGGACCATGCTCGGTTGTTCGCCGAGTTTCCCGTATACCCCTGTCGAGCGATCCTGGCTCACAGCGCCCACGAGATTGCCGCCCGCCGAAAGCTTGAACGAATTGCTCAGGTTGGGCACGACCGTCACCACAGAGGATTCGGCCATCGGCCAGGAGGTCTGGCCTGAGCTTAAAAACGGATGGCCGAACGCATATATGCGCTGGTCGTCGCGATAAGTCACAGTGCCCGCCGCATCTATCGTGAAATCGCCTCGCACGAGTTGCACGCTTACCGATGATCCGGGCAGAAGCGTAGTCTCATCGAACGGAACCATAGGGCCGATGCTCGACCCGCCGCCTATGCCTGCGATGGTGTGTATGCCCGCCTTCTGGAGATCACCGGCGAACATATCGACCACGGCTTGCGGGATGCCGGAAAAGGTTACGGGCGTAGCTATCGGGACTATGGTCTGGCCGACGTAAGGGGCTATGCCTGAGCTTGTGGCCGCGCGCGGGCCGATTTGAGCCGACATCTGAGAAGGCAAGCCATTTGCGGCGACGCTCGATGCGCCCGACATAAGGGTGTTGAAGCTGACCCGCTGAGTTGGGCGCGCGCCTTCTTCGCCCCCGCGCTCGAAGATTTCTATCATGTATTTGATAGGCGTGATACCGGCTATAGCCTCTTTGGCGAAGGGGAAAGCATAGGCCACAGCGCCCACGAGTTTGCCGTCGATATAGACGGGGCTGCCGCTCATCCCTTGGAAGACGCCCGTGCGGTCCACTAGAGGGCCGCTGAGTCGCGCGATGATGAGCGTCTGTTTCGGGTTCGGCACTCCTTCGAGCAATCCGAGCACTTCGACCTCGAACCGCTCAGGCTTGCTTCCCTGAAAGACAGACATCCCATGTCCTTTCATGCCCTGGCGGACTTCCTCAAGAGGCATGAGATTTGGGTTTGAATCCGAGGCCAAAGCCACAGAGCCACAGACAAACAGCAGACAGAATGTGACGGCTAATTGCTTCATGAATTTTCCTCGATAGCGGGGCTTGATGGTAAATGTCATAGTGATGGTCCTTAACAATTTTACAAACGCGCGTCAGTGTCACGGGTTGCGTTTTTGGGAAGCGCATAAAGATGATAACCGTCCGCAAAATTTTATGTCAAGAGTTGTATATTTTCGTAGAGTTCAGAGTTCGCGCCCATAGCGTGCCGGGGCAGCCCTGAATCAAACATTTATTGTCGGCTGAACTCTGAACTTTTGGGCTTCTGGCCTGAAAAATTTGTTGTCTGAACATACACATATTTTCGCGCCCTCGCGACGGGAGATATGGTCTAGCCTTTGATAATGTAGCCATAAGTAGTAATATCTCTACGAAATGAGTACCTTTGAAGAAGATGCATAGAACTCATAAAATCAGACTCAACCCCACTCCCGATCAGGAGAATTACTTCCTTCGTGCCTGTGGCGTTGCCCGCCTGGTTTTCAATTACATGCTCTCCCAATACAAAGAAACAAAATCTCAAAAAGAGAGATTCGACTGGAAGAAAGCCAAAATAGCCTTCAATGCTCTCAAATACATCCTATACCCTTTCATATCAGATGTTACAAAGTGTGCTGCCGAAGGTGCCATCTCTGATTGTCGTCAGGCTGTCAATACCTACTACAAGACCAAACAGAAAAACCCCAAGTCCAAAGTCAGGTTTCCAGGGTTTAGAAGTCGCAGAAAAGCCATCGGCAGTTTCGT
>JAKEHD010000280.1 GCA_022615215.1 Blastocatellia bacterium | reverse complement strand
GCGTCGTCGCGTAATCGCGTCGTCGCGTAATCGCGTCGTCGCGTAATCGCGTAGCCGCTCATAAGTTCATCATTCATCATTCATATCTAAGCGCCACCATGGGATCAACCCTCGCCGCCCTGCGCGCGGGTATGTAGCATGCGAGCAAGGCCACCGCCGCAAGAAGTAGCGACACGAAGGCAAACGTCACAGGGTCTGTCGGCGATACGTTGAAGAGGAGGCTTTCAAGGAAGCGCGTGAGGCCGTAAGCAGCCGGAACGCCTATGCCGAGGCCCGCTGCTGTCAATATCATTCCCTGTCCCAATACCAGTTTGAGTATGTCGCGCGACTGTGCGCCGAGCGCCATCCGAATGCCTATCTCTCGCGTTGCCTGGTTCACCGAATAAGAGATCACGCCGTAGAGTCCGATCATCGACAAAAGCATTCCCATCGCTCCGAACCAACCTAACAGCACAGCGTAAAAGCGCGGCTGCGCGACCATCTCGCCGAGCCTCTGCTCTATAGTCATTATGTTATCGACAACGACTCTGCTGTCTACCGAAAGAATCTGCTGGCGCACGGCCGGGGTTAAATTTACTGCGTCGGTCGAAGCACGAATGACCAGAGTGACGAAAGAGTCGGGATTTTGCCTTAACGGGGCGTAGAGAATGGAAATCGGCTCCTGACTCAGGTTCGACCGTCTGACATCCTTAACCACACCAATGACAGTCGGCCGCTGGTCCTTTGCCCAATTCCACAGAAGCTGTTTGCCGATAGGATCCTCACCCGGCCATGCTTCGCGCGCGAGCCGTTCGCTTATGACCACGACCGGCTCTGTCCCGGCTGTGTCTGCGTCTGTAAAGAGGCGGCCCTTTACCAGCTTGATTCCCATCATCTGAAAATATCCGGGTGTTGTGAAGTGCGACTCGATCGTGATCTCTGCATCGGCCTGGCCCGTGAGTGGACCTTCAAGCAACGCGCTCCGTGTGTGGGTTTGCGACTTTCCTCCCTCGACCGGCAAAGAGTCTATCAGGGCGGCCTCTCTCACACCGGACAAGGCTTGCACGCGATTGAGAGCCTCCTCGTCAAAAGCCAGTTGCTCGGCCGCTTGCGGCCGCGAAAGCATAGTGAGATTCATGCCCAGAACATTTTCCGTGTCGAAGCCCAGATCGACGCTCGTCAGCCGGACGAAACTGTTGATCAACAATCCGGCCCCGACCAGCAGCACGAGTGCGAGCGCGACCTCGGTGATTACGAGCAGGCTGCGGAAGCCGCGTCGCACGCTGCCGGCCGTTGCAGTTGCCGATTTAAGGGTTGATTGCAAATCGACCTTTGAAGCATAGAGCGAAGGCAACAGGCCGAATAGAATTCCGGTCAACAATGACGCTCCCAGCGTAAAGAGGAAAACTTTTCGGTCAAGGCTGATCTCCTCCATTCGAACCATCCATTTCGGCGTAAGCCAGACGATCGCTTGCAGCAACCACGTTACCAACAACAAGCCTGACAGCCCGCCCGCAAAAGAAAGCAGCAGGCTTTCCGTGAGCATCTGGCCCATCAGGCGACGGCGATTGGCTCCAAGCACCGCGCGAATGGCGATCTCCTTTTGTCGGCCTACGCCATGCGCCAGGAGTAGATTCGCCACATTGACACACGCGATCAGCAGAACGAAGGCGACAGCGCCGAGCAGGACCATCAAGGGCTTCTGCGCGTCCCCGACGAAGAACTGCTTGAGAGCGATCGCGCTCAAAGCAAAGCTTTCGGGAAGTCCACCCGTTATGGCAGAAGGCTGACCGGCATTTTGCCTTATGCGCTCTGCGATTACATCAAGCTCGGTTCGAGCTTGCGTAAGTGACGCTTCGGGCTTCAGTCGCGCAATCATCCTGAGCCAGTTAATGTTTCTGCTGGTCGTCATGCGAGAGCGAGGGCTTATCGGCATCCAGAATTCGACTTTGGGGAAATCCGGCATCAGATCGAATTTCAAATCAGGCGGCATCACGCCGATGATTTCAACCGTCTCTTTGTCGGCGGTGATGGTTTGACCTATTATATTCGGGTCTCGGCCGAAGCGACGTTGCCACAGACCATGACTCAAAATAACCAGCTTGGTTTTATTCGGCTCATCCTCGCCGGGCAGGAACGCGCGGCCGAGCATCGGCGCTACTCCCAAAACAGAAAAAAGATTGCTCGTCACGCCTGACCCGAAAACTATCTCCGGCCCTTCGCTTGTATCGAACGTAAGCCGGCGGTTACCGAAAGCGGCGACCCCCTCGAAGGACTGGCTTTGCTCCCGCACGTCACTGAAGACCGGGTAAGAATAGATCGACCGATAGTCAGCGGCGGCCGGGGTGCGCTGAATCATCACCAACCGATCCGGCTCTCTGTAAGGAAGAGGGCGTAAAAGGAAGGCATTGACGACGCTGAAGACGGCAGTGTTAGCGCCTATCCCAATCGCAAGGGTTAAAACCGCGATCACGGTGAAGCCGGGTTTCTTGCGAAATAGTCTGAGCGCGTATTGCAAATCCTGGAATAATATCCTCATCGCTTTTCCTCCAAAAGAGACCGCTTGAACAGTAACGATTTTGTCCTTTATCCTTTATCCTTTGTTGCGGCAGCGCGAGGCCCTGACTAAAGAACGACGGACGATGATCATTCTCCATCCCCACCTCCTAATGTTGAGCTCCAATGCCTGCCGCTTATTGCGTACTCTTTTTCAGTTACCAAACTCCGTGCCGCAGGGGTAATGGCAACTAAATCCTTGCCCCGTTGCACTTGCCCGCGCGCGGCTGCCGGGCGGTACAGGTAACATCGTTCGATTGTGGGATGGGTGATTCTCGAAAGCGGAACACCGCCGGTCTCACAAGGGCGTTGCGGAACCGTTCCATGCTCAAGCTCGATTGACGCGAAGCGCGCCGGTAACTCAATATGCAGGGCTGTTGCAAAGTAGGTTGACAAAGAGAGATGTCTGGCCTGGGAGCGCAGGCCGATTGCCTGCATGCGTTGAGGAGACGCCTATTTTTGAGGAAATCAGCAATTGCGCAAGCCTTGCACGCTAGAAGCGTGCGCTCCCAGGTTCTTTGCAACTGCCCTGACTCAATATGTATTCTTCTGCTGAAACGAGTAGAATCTCGCAGTAATCAGAGAATCGCCGATGTGAAGACGGGAGGCTCTATGACCGCTTTCAAACTGACCGAAGCCGTGATACGCGCAAGCGTAAGTGAAACTATTTTCGAGCGCGGACAGCAACTCTGGCGCAGCGGCGCGATTTCGCAGACCTCGATACAGGGCAGCACACTGAGCGGCGAATGCGAAGGCACGCAATCGCCTTTCTATCAGGTGCGCGCCGAACTGGACGAAGGCGGCATACGCTCGGCCGCCTGCACTTGCCCTTATGATTTCGGCGGCCACTGTAAACACATAGTCGCGCTGCTATTGGCTTACGCCGAATCGCCTGAGCGGTTCGCCGCGCGCCAGGATACAGCGAAGTTTCTGGCCGGTTTGAGCCGTGAGCAGTTGCTCGCGCTGCTTGTCAAACTGCTCGGCGAACGGCCCGAGTTCGGCGAATGGATCGAAGCATCTATTGCACAACCCACCGGTTCAGCCCCTCGCCAATCATCCCCGGCACAGCGGAGAAAAATTGATACGGAAGTTCATCGCCACCGCGTGCGCAGCATCATGCATAGTCTCGACCACATGCGTACGTCTGAAGCCTACTGGCACGTTGGCGGGTTGGTCGACCAGTTGCGCGGAGTGGAAGAGACCGCCATGGAATTTCTCGCTGCCGGTGACGCGGAAGCCGCTCTGCGGATACTGATCACCCTGCTCGAAGAGAGCCACGAGGGCTTTGATTATATAGACGACTCGGATGGCGAACTGGGAGGTTATTTTTCCGAACTGGGTGAGTCGCTGGCCGAGGTGATTCTGAGCCTCGATCTCGATAAAGAGGGGCGCGAAGAGATACTGAGCGATCTTGAAGAACCGCACCGCAATTTGTGCGATTACGGCGTTGATGGGCTTGAAATCGCCCTCGCCGCCGCCCGCTACGGCTGGAAAGAAATGCCGGGCGACGAACATGCCCAGAGCGATGACGAGGATTATGAAGACGAAGAATATGAGTTCGATCAGTCTGTGGCGCAGGTACTTACGCGCGCCAGGCTCAATGTGCTGGAGCGGCAGGGGCGCGTTGATGATTATCTCGCTTTATGCCTTCAAACGGGCGCGCACCTGCGTTATGCGTTGAAGTTATGCGCGCTCGACCGCGTGCCGGAAGCCGTCTCGTATGCGAAAAAACATCTGAGTCAGGCAGATGAAGCTTTAAAACTGGCCGAGCATCTGCGCGAGTCAGGCCATATAGACGAAGCGATAATGATCGGCGAATTCGGCCTGAAACTCGACGGGCGCAAATCCGCGCTCGGCCAGTGGCTCGCTCCCATAGAAGAAGCGCAGGGGCGCACGGCGGAGGCGCTTGCTGCGTGGCTTGCTGCCTTTCACGACTCGCCCTCGCTCGCTTTATGGAAGACGCTGAAAAGGCTGGCCGGAGAGCGATGGAAGAAGTTGAGACCGGAAGCCATATCGTCTTTGGAAAAGTCCTGGAACAGTCAGGAGCTTGCCGAAGTGCTGCTGTTTGAGGAGGAGTGGGATGTGGCCATCAAAGTCGCGGACGAGCATAAGAATAATTATCACCTGGTTGCTACGGTCGCCGATGCAGTCATTTCGCATAATCCGGAGTGGGTGATTCGCGCGAGTCTCAAACAGGCTGAAGACCTGATCGTGCAGACCAAAAGCAACCTCTACCCGCATGCGGCCGACTGGCTGCGCCGGGCCAAAGCCGCCTACACGAAACTTGGGCGGACGGGCGAGTGGCAGAAGTACTTGCAGGAACTGAAAGAGGAGTACAGGCGTCGGCCCGCTCTCCAGGCCCAACTGGCGAGATTATGAATCGCTCGCTGGATTCTGCAATCATACATAGTCCCGTAAACAAAGGTTGTGGTATAGTCGTTTCGGGTTTCAGTAGCGATGGCCTCTTTCACTGACCCCGGAGGGCCTTATGGCTAAAAAGCTGTTGCCGCTCGTCAAACTGGCTACGACCTTCGGTCTCGCTGCGCTCGGCGCAGGCCCGCTCAGTCTGCTTCCTGTCGAAGCCGTAGGCCGCCTCCTGCAAAAACTGATCGGTGAAGACGCGATCAATAAACTCAGCGACCTCGGCGGCGACATCCTCGGCGAACTTGGAGGCGAGTATACGAGCGAACTACTGAAATCCTTCGCTCCGAAACCCGATCAGGATTTGCGAAGGCTATACCTGCTCGCGCTGAAAGAAGCCCTTGAACGGGAACGCGATCACCTGCGCCGGTCTCGCGGCGAAAGGGTGCCGCTCGGCGAAGTCAAACTACTGACGGGCGATCAGGAATGGTTGTTCACGCTGTGGCTTGAGAAGATAGACGAGGCGCTCGAAGATGAACTCGAACGCGACCTGCTCTTCTTCAATGGCGGACCCGTGCTCGCGCAGATCACGGGCGCAGAGACCGATGACGAGTATCAGGAACTCTGGTGGGGCTTTCTCAAGCGAACCTTCGAGAGGTGGAATGATGGAAAGCCTCTGCCCGAAGACCTCGGCGAACTCATTCGCGC
>JAKEHD010000036.1 GCA_022615215.1 Blastocatellia bacterium | reverse complement strand
TCAAGGTTTTTCCAGTGTCGGCAACGGCTGACCTATCACTTCGCGCTAAATGTTGTCAAGAAAGGCGCGAAAACTGAGTCCCACTTTTAATCACACCCCCTTCATTACATTCCTTCATCACAGGATTAAGGAGGCTGCTTCGATGATTACTGCTCACTTGTGGCGGCGAACTATCATTCTGTTCGCCGTCTCATCGCTCTCGCTCACGCTCGCCCTCGCGCACCTGGCTGCACCCGGCCCGCCGTCTGTTCGCGAAGACCGTATGCGCGCCGACCTCTCCCGCGACAGCGTTACTATCACCTTGCCGATTCATCAGCCGGGCGCTTCTGTCATAGGAAAACTCGCAATCGCTCTGCTTGATGAAACCGGAAAGACGGTCGCGGAAAATTCCGCCCACATCAAACTGCTTGACGGCGACAACCTGCCATCGCTCAGACTCTCGTGGCCGGAGTTTGCCGAAGCCGATGATTGGGAAGATCGATTCGACATGATTTTGTGGTCGCGCGTGTACTATCGATTCGTGGCTGAAGAAGGGGATTACTCCGGGCGAGAGATTGCGGGGGTGCGCGCGCTCGGCCTTATGGTGAAAGAACTCTTCGCCCTGCGAATCATTGCGCCTTATGAGCCTGCGGTGCCTGCGCCCGGCTCGCCTCTGCACATTCGCGTATTCGCTGAAAACCCCATGACCGGCGTGCCCGTCCGCGGGGTTCGCATCACCGCCGCGCTCTATCCTGAAAGCGTTGACGAAGCAGACCGCATAAAGATTTCTTTCTTAGCCCGCCATTCCATCACGAAGACGGGCGAAACCGGCGCGGATGGAAGCCTGTCCTGGGATTTCGATGAGCTTCCTCCACCTGTGAGCAAAGACGATGATGAGACGGAATACACTTTGAAACTCACGGGCTTGCGCGGAATCATAACGGTCGAACAGGAGCGAGAGATCGAATTTCAAAGAGCCACCTACTGTGTGATCACGACCGACAAGGGGCTTTACCAGCCGGGTCAAATACTGCACGTTCGATTGCTCGCTTATGACAGCCACTCGCGCCGCCCTCGAAAGTCCGAAGCTCTCACGATTCGGATCACAGACCAGGAGAATGAGACCGCATTCGAGCGCGAGGTGACGACCGACCGCTTCGGAGTGGCCGCAGCCGATTGGCAGATTCCCCCCACCACTCCGCTCGGCCAGTACACGATAGAAGTAAGAGGCAATAATGATGACCCCTCAGGCCAGGCGAGCGTGCGCGTCAGCCGTTACGAGTTGCCTACATTCGTCACTGAGGTCGAGCCGGATCGAGCGTTCTATCTTCCGGGCCAGGACGCAAAGGTGAAGGTGACGGCGCGCTTCGTATACGGCGAGCCGGTCAAGTCGGGCCGCGTCCGAATAGCGAGAGAATCATCCCGCGAATGGAATTTCGAAGAGCAGCGATGGCAAGTCGAAGAAGAGGGCGTGTGGGAGGGCGAAGCCGACAGCGAAGGCGCGTTCGCTGCGACCATACCGCTTGCCGACGAGCATGAGGAACTCAAGGAAACCGATGGGAGCAAGTACGACGATCCGGAATATGTGGCCCGCTATACGGAGACCGCCTCCGGGCGCAGCGAAGAAAAACGATTCCGCCTGCGCGTGACTAAAGAGGCCATACACGTCTATGCTTTCTCGACCGAAGCGCGCCAGACGCCGAAGTTGCCCATACGCCTCTACGTGATAGCCAACTACGCGGACGGCACGCCCGCCATCGCCGACATTTCAGTAAAAGCTTTTATCGAAGCGACGGAAGAGACGGACGTTCAAAAACAGAATCCATCCGCCTACCCGATAGCATTTCAAGCGCAGGCACGCACAGACCTGCACGGCGTAGCTCTCATCGAAGCGACTTCTTTGTTGAAAGACACGGAAGGGTTGAAATTGAAGGTCTCTGCGCGCGATGAAAAAGGAGCGATGGGAAATGCCGAAGAGGATCTGCCGCTCTCCGAAGGCGACGCCATCAGGTTGAAGACCGACCGCGCGCTATATCATCGCGGCGACGCGCTCAGGGTCGATATTCTATCGACCGCAGCAAACATCCCGCGTCTTCAGGTGGAGATTCTCTCCGACGGGCGTATCATTCGCGCGCAGATGGTTTCAGTTCAAAACGGCCGCGCAAGCCTTGAACTCGCGCCAGGCCATGACCTTGCGGGAAGGATAACGATTGTCGCTTACGACCCCGACGAAGAAGCCGAGTACATACATAACCGGTCGAGATTCGCCACTCGCACGGTCCTTTTTCCCAGGCGGCGCGTGCTTGATCTCACCGCAAGGTTCGACCGCGATTCGGTCAAGCCGGGCGAGGCGGCGCGTGTCCGGTTCACCTCGATTGCGCCCGACGGCCGGCCGCGCGAGACTTCGCTCGGAGTTGTGATATACGACGCGGCGGTCGAAGAGCGCGAACGCACCGAGAGCGAATCCGGGCAAGGGTATGATCGTTTCGGCGAGTGTTACGCCCGATTCTTCGACTGGTACGCTTCGCTTTCGGATGTGACTCTGCGCGACCTCGAACAACTGGACGAATCGAAATCTTTCCCGGCTTCTTTGGAACTGGTCGCCGAGGCGCTGCTCCAACGCGCGACGGGCCTCCACTATTTTCGATCTTATTCCTCGCGGGTCGGAGGAGACGAGATACGCTCCCAATTCGACGCCACACTCAATCCTCTCAGGGGCACGCTCGACTACATTCTGAGCAGACATTCCTCTTCGAATTATCCGCGCAACGAAGAACGATTGTATGCGACGCTCGCGCTGCATGGATTTCATCTCGATAAGATTTCCGACCCGTGGGGCAATCCTTACCGGCCGAGGTTCGGCATTCGCCGTGAGAAATACGAAACAAGAATCTCATCCGACGGCCCGGACGAGGAGCCTGGAACCCGCGACGATTTCGATTTGACCCTCCATTCGAGACCCTTCTTCGAACCTGCCTACGAAAAGCAGGTTCAATCGGCCTTCGACGCCTTCAAATCAAGACAAGGGCGCTATCCGGCGAAGGCCGACGAACTGCTCGGCGAATTGCGAGCGCGATACTCGAATCTGCCGCAGGCTTCCGATCCCTGGGGCACGCCTTATGAATTCCTTATCGAGCCGTCGAGACATCGCTCTTCTTACGAGGTCGCCGTTCGTTCGGCGGGGCCTGATCGCAAGTTTGACCGGGGGAGATACAGCGATGATGTGACGGTCGCCGGATTCAAGCGGGACTGGTTCGCCGATATGCGCGAGGCGATTCGCAGGGCGCTCTACGGACGCTCTGCCGGAACGCAACAGTATCCGAGAAATGAAGAGGAGTTGCTGACCGCGCTTAAAGAAGACGGAATAGACTTTTCGAGCTTGCGCGATCCCTGGGGTCAGCCGCTCACGGTGATTTTTCATGAAGCAGCGTATTACGCCGACCGGGTGAGGATAGAAAGCGTCGCTGCCACACCGTCTTCGCCCGCTGTCAACAAAACCATCGTCGAGCCGGTGACCCGGACTCTTCTGGTGATTCGGATAGGGGTTTATGCCGCTCCCGAAGCGACCGGCTACTCACAGCCCGTCGAGTTCCACATAGTCTCTTACCATCAGGTAATCAGGGAAGAGTCGCGGTCTGAAGCCGCTGCCATAGACAAACCCGCACCGCCCTCACCGACCCGACAGCAAAAGGCCATGCCCGCAGGTCTCGCGGGAGCCGTCAGGGGCATAGTCACTGACTCGCTGGGCGCAGTGGTCGCCAACACCACAATCACGCTTACTGATAAAGCGACCGGAGTGGCGCGGGTCGTAACCACCGATGAGACAGGTTTCTACGTTTTCATCAATGTGAAGCCGGGGACTTATGCTTTGCGGGCGGACACCCCAGGATTCAAGGCTTCGATCATAGAAAACCTCGACGTGCGACTCTCTTCGACGACGATAGTCGATGTAGTGCTGGAAGTCGGCAGCGTGTCTGAAGCGGTGATGATTACGTCCTCAGAAGAATCGGTCCAAACCGCAATGGCTTCTGCGACTATAGAAGGCCGCAACCTTCTGGAATTAGTTCGCCTCCAGCCGGGAGCGGTTCGTCCAAATGCCGCGTCCACTCCCCGGCTCAGGCAGGACTTTCCCGAAACGCTCGTCTGGCAGCCTTCACTCATCACAAATTCAAGCGGCAAAGCAGAGCTAAGATTCAAGGCTGCCGATTCGATCACCACATGGCGGATGGCCGTGTTCGGTTCTACCGAAGATGGGCTGATAGGATCGACTACGGCCGACCTGCGCGCTTTCCAGCCTTTCTTCGTCGAACACTTGCCGCCGCCCTCGCTTACCATTGGCGATGAAATCGAAACGCCCGTCGTCGTGCGCAACTATCAGGAGCGGGCCGCCGACGTTAAAGTAAAGCTCGCGCCCGCGCCCTGGATGCAGGTGCTCGGAAGCGCGGAACAAACTCTGCGCGCGCAGGCGAACGATTCGACTACGGCGCGAATACTCTTCAAGGCCGTCGCCGCAGGGGAGTTCAAACAAGAAGCGTCCGCGATAGGCGCTGAAGAAGGCGACCGCGTAGCAAGGCCCATCAGCGTGCGATTTGACGGGCGCGACACATGGCGCACCTACGCGGACCTCTTTCAACGCGAGACCTCTATCGATCTACATATTCCCGAAGACGCCATTCCCGGCTCGTCTAATATTGAGTTGAAAGTCTATCCGGATCTGTTTGCGCATGCGCTCGAAGGTATTCAGGGAATAGTGCGGCGGCCTTATGGAT
Source organism: Blastocatellia bacterium (assembly GCA_022615215.1). Lineage (GTDB taxonomy): Bacteria > Acidobacteriota > Blastocatellia > UBA7656 > UBA7656 > JAKEHD01. The sequence goes on along the minus strand of JAKEHD010000036.1, from coordinate 9,202 downwards.
GCCTGGAACAGACGACGAGCGCGGGCTATGCGAACCTGATCGTGCTTCAATACCTCAAACGAACAGGGCGCTCGAAGCCTTCGATAGAAGAGCAGGCTACGCGCAACCTCGCCGACGCCATCGCGCGCATACGGTCCTATGCTTCAGGCGGCGGGTACTCTTATTTCGGCGGCTCAGGGCCGGACATAGCCGTCACTTCTTATGTGCTGCGCTTCCTCACAGAAGCGCGCGAGTTCGCTCCTATTGACGAAAGCCTTATCGAAGCTACGCAGAGGTATCTGGCGCGCGAGCAACTCGTGACAGGCGCATGGCCGCTTCCGACCCGTTTCAGTCATGATCCGGCGCGAGTGGAGATGCCGAGACTTGCGGCGCTCGTAGCTCGCGCGCTCGCCGCTTCCAGGCCAAAAGCCCTGACTTCAACCTCGACTTCAAGCACGGTCGGCGATCCGCAAAAGGCGCTCGACCGTGCGCTCGATTATCTTGCTAAAGCCGCGCGAGAGTACGACGATCCCTACACGCTCGCGCTCTACGTGATTGCCGCGCGCGAAGCCGGTCGCGCGGATGCGGTCGCACCGGCGGCCCGCGCGCTTGCACGGCTTGCGCAGACAGAAGCGGGCGCGCTCTTCTGGGACGTGAAGGCGAACACCCCTTTTTACGGATGGGGTCGCGCCGGACGCATGGAGACCACAGGGCTTGCAGTCGAGGCCCTTGCCGCAAGCCTGGCTCATGCGCCGGTCGGCGATAAAGAAGCTATTGATCGCGCGACGCGCCGAGGGTTGCTCTTCCTTGTGAAGAACAAAGATGAGTACGGGGTCTGGTACTCGACTCAGGCTACGGTGAACGTGCTGAGGGCGCTTGTGGCTGTGGCAGCGACGGCGGACGCGGAGCGGCGAACTTCCTTGAAGCTCGAAGTCAGCCTCGATGGAAGCCGTCCGGTCCCTGTCGAGATTGCGGCAGGCGCGGGCGGCCCGGCGTATTTCGATCTCTCGAAGTTGTTGCCTCGACTCACGAGCGCGACAAGCCCTCATCGTGTGACGTTGCGAACCGGAGACGAGCGAATGCTCGGCGTAGGGCTTGTTGCGCGAGAGACCGTCCCCTGGCGCGAAAGCGACGGGCGCGGCGTAAGCGAAGACGGCGGCCTGCGCCTGCGCGTGAGTTTCGATAGGACCGACGTGAAGCAGGGCGAAGAGATAAACTGCACGGTGTACGTCGAGCGGGTGGGCGCGCGGGGTTACGGCATGATGCTTGCGGAGATAGGTCTCCCGCCGGGAGTCGATGTCGATATGGCAAGTTTGAAGAGGGCGACTGTCTCTCAATTCGACGCGACGCCCGACCGTGTGGTTTTTTATCTATGGCCGCAGGCTGGCGGCACGCGGTTCAGCTTCTCGTTCCGGCCCCGGCTCAAGATAAACGCGGCGGCGCAGCCTTCGGTGCTTTATGACTATTACAATCCTGACGCTCGCGTTTCAATCGCTCCCGCCCGATTCACGGTAAGATGAGCGCATCAGCTATCAGCTATCAGCTATCAGGGCGAGTATTCAGCTACAGATAACACAGATAACCGAAGAGTTTATCTGAGAAATCTGTGTAATCAGTGGTTCGAAACTTTTGGCTGATAGCTGAGGACTGATGGCTGATGGCTGACGGCTGAGGGTTGAGGGCTGAGGGCTGACGGTTGAATTTTGCTTTTCGCCTCGTTTCTGCTAGTCTACACGTTTCTCATTTATTATTGCTATGGAGGGATGAATGGATGTCGCAAAGGCCGAAGATATGTAACAACATACTTGAAACCATCGGCCACACGCCGCTCGTCCGGCTCAATCGCCTGCCCGCCGACTCTTCGGCGGAAATACTCGTCAAGCTCGAAGCTTTCAATCCCATGCGCAGCATAAAGGACCGCATAGCCTGCTCCATGATCGAGGCCGCCGAGCGCGAGGGAAAGATTTCTCCCGGCAAGACCACAATAGTCGAGCCTACATCCGGCAACACAGGCATAGGACTCGCCATGACGGCGGCTGCGAAAGGCTATCGCTTGATACTCACGATGCCGGATTCCATGAGCCTCGAACGCACGCGAGTGCTGCGCGCGCTCGGAGCGGAAATCCTTCTCACCCCGGACGCGCTCGGTATGGAGGGGGCTATCGAAAAGGCTGAAGAGATACTCGGCCAGTTGCCGGACGGTTATATGCCTCAGCAGTTCAACAATCCGGCCAACCCGGAAATCCATCGCCGCACGACCGCTTGCGAGATAATCGAGGACACGGGCGCACGTCTCGACGCGCTGGTCGCAGGCGTCGGCACGGGAGGGACTATCACAGGGGTCGGCGAAATTCTCAAAGAGAGATTGCGCAATATAAAGCTGATAGCCGTCGAGCCTAAAGATTCGCCCGTGCTGTCGGGAGGCCGAGCGGCTCCTCATCCCATACAGGGAATAGGAGCGGGGTTCGTGCCCCGCGTGCTGAACACCGAAATCATAGATCGCATAATACCTGTCGAGTACGAAGACGCTAAGAGCACTGCTCGCTCGCTCGCTCGCTGTGAAGGGATACTCTGCGGCATCTCATCGGGTGCCGTATGTTGGGCCGCGCTTCAGGTGGGGCGCGAACTGGGAGAAGGGAAGCGAGTGGTGGCGATACTGCCCGACCTGGGCGAGCGATACCTCACCACCGATGTCTATGCCTTCGACGAAGACCAGCCTTGATCCGCATACCCCCGCCACATGAACGAGACCTCAGACACAGGCGGGTTTTCGCGCCCGAATGTCTGAGGTCCGTGTTCGAGAATCTATAAATTCCTGCGAAAGAGGATTGTCACCTTTAGGCGGCAGATGAATGCGCGCATCCCGCGTAAGCGGGATTATGCGTTTGACTTACCCTAATCCTCTGTGTAGAATAGGGTTTATCGTGAAAATGTACAAATTCAAGCTCAAGCCGTCCCCTAAGATTGAAAACATATTCAACAACTGGCTTGATGTGTGTAGAGAATTGTATAATGCTGCGCTTCAAGAACGGCGCGACGCTTATAAAATCAACGGCACTTCGATAAATTACCATGCTCAAGCCGCGCAGCTTCCAGAGATTAAAGCTCTTCGCCCTGACGTTGCGCGAGTAAACGCTCAAGTTTTGCAGGATTGCTTGCGTAAGTTGGGCAAGGCTTTTGATGCTTTCTTTCGTCGCGTGAAAGCAGGAGAGAAGCCCGGTTATCCTCGTTTTAAGTCTCGCAATCGCTTTAATTCTTTCACCTTCCCACAGGCGAAAGGAGCGTTCTCGATCAAAGGCGATAAACTGCATCTGTCGAAGATAGGTAAGGTGAAGATATTGCAGCATCGCCCGATTGAAGGTGAAATAAAGACCTGCACAATCATCAAGCAGGCCGATGGCTGGTTTGCCTGCTTCGCTGTCGAAGAGAATCAATCCCGATGGTTTCCTAAAACCGGACGTGTTGCCGGTGTTGATTTGAATGTCTCTAATTTCGCCACACTCTCTACAGGCGAAGTGATTGATAATCCGCGATACCTGAAAGAAGCGGAGCGTGATTTGAAGATCGCACAACGTAAGGTATCGAAGAAAAAGAAAGGCGGCAAGAACCGAAAGAAGGCTGTGGCTCTCCTTGCAAAGAAGCATTTGAAAGTAGCAAATCAACGTAAGGATTTTCATCACAAACTCAGTCTGCAATTGATACGCGAATTTGATACAACCATATTTGAAGACCTCAATATCAAAGGTCTTCTCAAGAATCATCATCTTGCAAAAGCAATCAGTGACGTGGCCTGGGGTAGCTTTCTGAGTATACATTTCGGCAAGGCTGAAAGCGCCGGTCGGGAAATGTTGAAAGTCGCTCCACACTTCACTACTCAAGAATGTAGCAGATGTGGTAATCGGGTAAAGATGTCGCTTGCGATCAGGGAGTATCGCTGTATCGTATGCGGCCTTGTTTTGCCCCGTGACCATAATTCTGCTCTCACAGTAAAGGGAAGGGCATTCCCCGCGGCGAGGGTGAAGGATACTTCTCCCGATGACCCACGAACCTACCGGGCGACTGACCCGGAAGCCGTCTGCCTTTAGGCGACGGAGGATGTCACTGTTTGTTCGGAGCGGGTTTGGGCGCTCCTCCGCCCGCCGGGACCGGGTTCGCCTTGTTGTATTCGTTGATGAAGTCCTGTGTCACGTCGAGCCGCGGGTCGTACCAGACGACCGTGTTTGAGTTGAGGGCGTTCGCCAGATCCATGAGCAAGGTGATGCCCCGCCTTGCGGTGTAATCCTGGGCGAACTTGGTCAGTTTCTTGTCTAGCGGCTGGAAAGACTGTTCGCGCATCCTCTGACCCTCGACCTGCAGGTCTTCGGCCTCGCGCTGATACTGGCGTTTCTGTTGTTCGAGTTGTTCGTTCATTTCGGCGAATCTGGCCGGGGTGAGCGTGCTGCGCTGTGTCTGCATGGTTGTCTCAAGCGCATTGATTCGTTCGGCTTTTCCTTGCAAATCTTTCACGCGGGGTTCGAACTGGCGGTTGAGCGCATCGATCTTGACTTTGAATTCCCCCAGTTGCTCGTAAAAGACGGATGTGTTTATGAACGCGATCTTGCCCTTTGGAAGAAGGGCCGGAGCGCCGCCCTGAGCAGGAGACGGCGGGGTCTGCTGCGCTGAGGCGGTTACAGAGAGGGCCAGGAGCGCAAACGCGGTTTGTAATAGCTTGAAAATCCTCATCGAAAAAATCACTCCTTCCCTCATAGATTGCCGGAGGGCTTACCCGTCGCAGGCTTGGCCGCAGGCGGCGCGGGCGTCGCCCCCGCAACCGGGTTGGCTTTGTTGTATTCTTTTACGAAGTCATCTGTTATGTCGAGGCCCGCGTTCCAGTAGGCCACGGAGCCTGTCTGCGCTACGCCGGGAAGGCTGATTATCATGATTATGCCGTGCTTCTGGGCGTAGGCTTGAATGGCTTGAAAGAGCTTGTCCTGAACAGGCTTCGTAGCATTTTCCAACGTTTTGCCGACCTCGGCCTTCAGGTCTTCGTAATCGCGCGTGCCTCTCTTCTTCATATCGTCATAGCGGTCCTGCATCTGTCGGAGCGTGTCCTGATTCAGCGTAGGACGCTTCTGAGCGATCTCGTTCTCCAACTGTTTCAATTGCTGATCGAGGGCTTGAAGCGCATCGAATCGCTGTTTGTACTGGTTATTGACCTGCTCGTACTTTTGCTTCAACTCTGCTATCTCGTTCGGGAAGATCGCTGTGTTTATAACCGCGACCTTGCCTTCGGGAATCACCCCGGCAGCAGCCTGTTGCGCCGAAGCGCTGACCCCCGCAACCGCCAATACTGCCACCAGAAAGGCGACGCATCTTATTTTAAACATAACCGCTCCTGTCATCTTTGGATTGGGCCGGGCCAGGGACGAACGTTTAAAGATTTCTTTCTTCCAAAGATTTCTTTCTTCAAGCCCCTGTCCGACAAAACCTGATTATAACAGCCGAAAGTTACAGGTGACTAGCGGTAGTTGCTCTGCGCGGTTCGCCTAAAGCTTTCTTTCTTGAAAGATTTCTTTCTTGAAAGATTTCTTTCTTGAAAGATTTCTTTCTTGGGCCACCTGTAACTTCGACCCTCTTGCTTAGAAAGTCCGTCCTATCGAGAAGCGGACGGCGCGCTTCTCTTCTATGAAACCGAAATCGTTGGTCCTTGCGTTCGGGTTCCAGGCGAATATCAATCGGAACGGCACGTTGATGACCGGCACCTGGACCCTAAGTTCGCCGCCCATGCTGTAGCGATAGTTGTCGAATATGCCGTCCTCTGCGCGCGACAACTCCACCGCCTGGACCACTCGCTGGTCGCCTCGTATGAAGACGTTTCTGAAACCGGGCGGCAACCCGCCGGGCGGAGTTTCGGGAGTGGTCGCGCGTCTTATCTCGCGTTGGGTCGCTATCTCTCCTCGCGTATTGAGAGTCACCACGCCCCCTGTAAAATTACCGTCCCTGTCGATTGACAACAACTGATTGGGAATTACCTCGCTGGTTATGAACTGATCTCCCGGATCGCGCAGGTTGAACACCCCGCCTATGTCGAAGAACGGCGCGAAGGCCACAGGCCCGAAGATCGGTATGCGGTATTCGGCATTGAAGAGCAATTGCGTGTCGCCGCCGATGAACTGCGGGAATTCAGGGATCAGCGGATTTCTTTGATCGGTCGTGGTGTACTGTTCTATAACGCTCGGCGCGACGGTCCTCGAATTCCCCCGGTCGGGATTCCTCACCTTGAGGGGAGTGCCACTGAGGGTGGTCGCAACCACGTTTTGCGTACTGAAGGAAGCCGTGATGGGGGCCGTGGGCGAAATTCCCCTTATGTTGTAACCGCGTATGGTCTCTTCGCCTCCGAGGAAGAACCGCGAAAACAGGGGAGTCCCTCCGATGAACGACAGCGAGTTGGATTGGAACCGCTCGCCGAACGCGCCTATATGGCCGAACAATACGCGGAAGCCGACCGTGCGGGTCTTGCCCGGTTCGGGCCGCGCCGAAGCTTCGCGCCCTGCGAGAAACGGGCGGAAGAATTTGAATTCGACCGTGGGCGCAATGGTGTTTACCTTGCCGCCGAGTATGCCGCCCGAAAAAGCCAGGCCCATCAACAGGGATTGCCCGTTGGTCGGGTCGAGCGATGAATTGAGCGTATTGTAAAAGATGGTCGGAGTGATCGTCGATTGCGTCACGCCGCTCTGTCGGAACGTGACCGCCTGGTCGTTATCGGGATCATCGTCACGGTTTACGGCCGGGTCTCTGATGTCGGTCGTTTGAAACGAATAGCTGAGTCCGAGCCTGACGAACCGCCCCAGGCGAAAGCGGGGCGTGAAGTACTGTAGAGGGGCCGACAGCGTTATCGAGCCTCCGGTCGTCTTCTGGCTGAAGAGCGAGTCGTTGATCTCCTCGAAGGTGTTTCCGACGGTGAGCGTGCTGAACCCCTGGCCGAAGAATTTGAAGTCCTGATGGAAGACGCTGAAGCCGAGACTTATGGGGCGGCCTTTCAGGTACGGCTCGGTAAATCCGAAAGAGTATATCTTCTGGCGGTTGCCGGCCGCTATAGCAAAAGAGAGCGACTCGCCGTAGCCGAGCAGATTGTTGGTCGCATAATCTATTCCGATAAACGAGCCGCCTATGCCGGAGACGCCTCCCGTGAAGCTTATCTGCTGGCGGCCCTTCTCCTGTACCTTCAGCGTCATATCGACCTGTCCCTGCCGCTCGTTCGTGTTTACTGTCGCGTCTTCTTCTTTGATCTGCTCGAAATAGCCCAACTGGTTGAGCCGCAGCAGACTCAGATCCCAGAGATCCTGGTTATATCGCTCGCCTTCATTGAGCAACACTTCGCGCCGTAGCACGTTGTCGCGCGTGAAATGGTTCCCTATGAATTCGAGCCGACGGAGCGAATACTGTTTGCCCTCTTCAAGGGTGAAGGTCACGTCGGCGACCCCTTTCGTCGGATCGTTCGGGTCGTCGTGAAATTCGGGGATGAACCCTGCGCTGAATTGTATGTAGCCGCGCGACCCGTAGAGCTTCTTGAGGTTTTCTATCCCTTTGTTGACCACGCTGTAGCCGCGCACTATGTCGCCCGTCTTCATATTGAGGACCGACAGTATCTGCTCGGCGGTGAACTCCGTGTTGTCTTCGACTTTGATCTCGCCTGCCGTATACTGACGCCCCTCTTCTACGGGGATTATTATCTTCAACCCCTCTCCCTTGTGGCCTATGATCGGGAGCCAGTTCCCAACGCGACCGACCTCTTCGACGCGCGGTTCGCCGAACCGCGCGCGCAAATACCCGTTGTCTACATAAGTGAGCACTCGCAGGCGTTCCATATCCGCCAGGAGCTTCTCTTTGTGGTAGATGTCTTTCGAGGTGAAGGTCGTAAAAAGGCTGACCTTTTTGACGAGTTTCATCTCGCCGCGCAGGTCCGAATCCGAATAGATGTTGTTGCCTTCGAATTCGATGTCGGCGATGCGAAAGCGCGCGCCCTCTTCGATTTTGAATTTGAGGGCGACGGCGGTCCTCGAAATCTCCTCAATCTGAGGGTCTACGGTAGCTTCGGGGCGTCCCTCGTTAGCGAGCATCTCCTTGATGACGGCAGCGGCGCGACGAGCCTTCACAGGGTCGTACTGAGACTCTTTCGATAGACCTATCTGGCGCTTGCGAAACTCTTCGAGCAGCGTGGATTGCTGAACGGATTTGAGGCCTTCGTAGGTGATATCGAGAAGCAAGGGCCACTCTTCGACGGCGAAGGTGACGATCTTACCGCCGCGCAATCCGTCTTCGGTAAAAATTTTCACGTCCCGGAAATGTCCCTGAGCGTTCAACGAGTTGAGATCGCGATTGATCTGAACAGGATTATAGGCGTCGCCCTCGCGAGTGCCGATCCATATCTTTACCGTAGATTCCGGAATGCGACGGCTGCCGCGTATGAGCACCTGCTCGACGACCGGATTCTGCGATTGGCCGACGAAGGCGAGGGGATCGCTGGAAATGAAACGTCCAACAAACGGCCAGATGCCGATTATCGCTATGATAAGTACGATCAGACAGAGAACTCTTTTGCTCATAAGTATAATGCACGCTCCTCAGAAATGCAGAGTTCGTTTCGGTTCGCGGGTCTCGCCGTCCTCCGAGCGAGGCAAGTCCTTAAATACCGAAAAGCCACCGGGCCGGACCATGTGACGACCCCTGTAAGGGCGATCAATCATTATACAGGTCAGGCCCCTGGCCGAGCACATCGATCTAACGCTGGTGCATTCGCCCCTCATTGACATATAGAACGCCGTTTTGATCGGTTATTGTAACAAAAATGCATCGGGCAAGCCAAACCGCTGATGGCGCATAATCGTGGCAAGTGATTTTATTTCGTCAGCCGCCTTCGGTGTCGTCCATCGTCCTTCATCAGTTGCCGGTTGCGTTTCTTTCAAGACCCTGATCAACGAACAAAGGATTACAGACAAATCATGGACCGATTTTAAAACCTGCTCCTTGATGCAGAATAAATTTCATCCCTCCCGATGGAAAATTCCAAAATTCCACTGGACGAGACCGACAGCCCGGAAGTAAGATATGGCCTGCGCCAAACGGAGCGCTATTCGATAACCTGGGTAGTTCTAAATGTTCGACATAGCAGAGACACGCATCCCCACGACGGGCGCGGAATTTTCATTTCGCGCTTCGCAGCGATCTGCGTAATTTGACACCC
>JAKEHD010000279.1 GCA_022615215.1 Blastocatellia bacterium | reverse complement strand
GCGGATTCGGGTCGTATGAGACGGACGAAGCTTTCAGGCAGGTAGTAGCGAAGGAAATCGGTAGCCGCGCCGGGTTGAGCGAGAGTCTCTTTGAAGAACTGGTCGTGAGGGTTGAGAGTTTCTTTCATCTCCAATCATCCGTCAGAACGAAAGGCGAAACCGGTGCTGATCGCGTGGAACATAAACAGCAACGACATGGTTCGTCGGTCTCCCCTGATTTTCATCACCCCAGCCCTGGCCTGAAAAACCTGCTGCCTGAACACAGACTGCGGCCCATTACTCCGACTGCCATTTGTAGATTCTCAGGATGCCGCCGTCCCTGCCGAAGATGAGCGCCCCGGCCACTACATAATTACCCCAAACGGCCGGACCCATGCAGTAGCCGTAGCCGCCATTATAACCCTCGGTCTGCTCGCCCAGGTCGTCCCCCCAGAGGAACGTGCCGTCATCGGCCTTGAATGCGTAGAGCGATATCTTCGTCGTCGAGCAAAAGACCACGTCGTTGACAACCGCAGGAGAACTCAGCCCGCACTCGGCCGCATTCGTATACATAGGCGGCGAGGCGTTCAAGTATCGCTGAGGGTCGTTATCATCCATAGGCCATGTGTCGGCCAATGTACTGAAATCGAGCGCGCGCATAAACGGGGTCGTCTGATAGTCTATGCCCGGACTCGCAGAGTGATAGTTAGGCCCGCCTATGGCTATGTAGATCATCTGAAGATCGGGATTCAACGCGGGAGTCCCGAACGTGCCCGAATAGTTTTCAGCCGCAGTCGTGTTCGACTGTCCGTTGGTCGGCGGATTCGATACCGGACTCGCAGGATTCGAATAGACGTGCGGGTCTACGGTTGGAATCTGCGTGCCGTTGTTGTAATAGGGAAGCAATTGCCGCCAGTAAAGACATTGAAGCGTGCTCGCGTGCAGGACGAAGAAGCCGCCGTTTTTGCAGCCGAAGGCCACCGCTTTGATGTTGTCCCCCGGTCCCTGATTCAACTCGAAGAGCATGGGCGATCCGCCCACATCGACGTCGATATCCGAAGGGCGATAGTTGCTGTCTGCTCGCACCTGAAAAAATCCTTTGAACTCGCCTGAGCCTGCGTCCAGAGTGAGCAGGCCATTCGAGTATCCGGGGCTTGGCAGCACGCTGTCAGGTTGGGGATTGCCCGTAGTGCAGAAGAGGCGGTTCAGGCCCGCGTCGTAAGCTATAGAAGACCAAACGGAAGAGCCTCTCGTCACAGGCTCGCCCTTGTAGACTGTGAACATTTCGGGCAGCGTGCTTTGATCTACGACCTCGGCGGGCAGGACGTTGGGTTGATTGTCCTTGCCCGCTTCGAACTGGCAAGTGCAAAAAATCCATACGACGTTGCCCGTTTCGGCATCAAGGCAGTAGACGAAGCTGTAGAGGAAGGGATTCTCTCCCTCGCCTATCCCGACATAGACTCTGTTTCCCACGACTACAGGCGAAGACCATCCGGCGGCCGGCGGGTATCCCGCTTTCATGCCTTTGGTGTTCGTGACCGGCTGATTGTAAGCCAGATCCGCGTTGCGGAGGTCTACGATCCATACCTTTTCGAGCGTCTCCTGATCGAGGCAATAGAACTTCCCGTTGAACGCGATGAAATAGACTTTGCCGTCTCTTACGGCGGGCGTGCAGCCCATGCCTGTGAAGCTGTGAGTGTCGCGCTCGTCGGCCGCTATGTCCCAGTTGAAGGTCTTTTCGATCTGACCGGTCTCGATGTTTATCTTGTAGAACGAGCCGCCGTTTTGAGCCATCGCCTCATGACTGTTCGCTATACCGACGTAGATGTAGCCCTCGACTATCGCGGGGATCGAAAGGACCGGCCCGTCGAGTTGAAGCTCAGTCTGCATTTTGAGCGAGGTTGCAAGGTTCTCGCTCTTGATGTCGCTCCCCTGACCGACGAATCCCGTGTGCGCGTGATCGCCGTGATACATCCACCAATCGGGTGTCGGGGCGGCGGCCGCGGAGAGCGCGGCAGGAGTTGCCGTAGGGGTCGGAGCCACCGCTTTCGGCCGTCGCGCAGTTTTGAGTCTCTCTTCAGATTTTTTATCCATAACCTAGTGTGCCCTCCTTTTCAGCGCCCAACTGAAATCGGTTGCATCGGCTCTGTAGTGACAACTCATGCAGCTATTGCCGCCCGCGCCCGCCGCGTCGCTCTGAGATTGAAAATATGTCTCCATGGTCGTGTTCGTCACGCCGTTTACGGGGAAGGCTGCGCCGCAGTCCTGCGGATATATTCCGCCGTTTTCCATGAGTTTGAAGCTTTGGGGCTGCGAGGGCCATTGTGTGAAGACAAGCTCATAGTATTGCCAGACGGTCCCGGCAAGTAACTGCTGATATATCCTGTTTATGTCTACGGTAGAAGCGCCTGCGGGCGTGGTCGGGATGGGATTAAGGCGCGTCACCTGCACGGGTATGCGTTTGCTCTGGTCCGGTTCGAGATCGGGAAACTTGTTCGCAGGCTTGTTGTAATAGCCGTTGGCCGTTTGAGGATTGTTCGTGCCGTTGTTGAACGATATAGGCGTCGTCGGAGTCGCGCCGGGTCCGCGCTCGACGTTATCGACCTGCTCGAAGGTAGACCATATCCATTCGGGGAAATCCTTGAGCTTGCGCACTATGTGAAACCCGACAAGCCCCACTTTCTTCTGCGTGCAACTCTTCGTCTGCGGATCATAGACCTGCGCATCGATGACGTAATAGCGGCTCAGGTCGTCGCTATCGGTCATCACACGCCAGGCCGCTTTCAACATCGTCGCGCCCTCCGTACTGGGAGGCCCGCCCGCAGGCATCTGAATCGGATTGATGAGGTTCTTCAGCAGGTAGAGCCAGGTCGATTGATCGTTGTCATCCCCGCGAATGAAGTCGTATTGCGTTTCGTTGAATCGTATCTCGAAGACCGCGTAGTTCTTGAACTGATCGATCAAGGGAAAGGAGAACGATTCATCTATATTGTCGCCGACGGCGCTGCCCTTTGCGAACATCTCAAGTATCGAGGCTCCAGCAGGCGCAGTGGGGCAGAGCGAAGATGTGCCGGGCGCGTTCCACGCAGGCGGTCTCTGGTTGCCGGACTCGAAGAGGTCGAGCGCATTTCGATAGGTCTCCCAAACGGACGAATACCCGTTGCCCGCTTTCAGAAATACGCTCGGATTGGTTGGCTGATCGGGCTGTCCGCGATTCCCGGATTGTGCAGGCCAGTTCAGAGCGATGAAGGTCTCCCATGAAAAATAATCGAAGAAAGGGCGAGCCTGCTCAGGCGTAGTGACGCTGGAGGGCACCTGAACCGACAGCGGAATGTCGCCGCTGATTACAGGGGTCGGAAATCCCGGCGGCAGCGGCGGCATCGTCACAGGCGAACTGTTAGCGTTGCCGGCCGCCTGATTTGAGTTCTGACTGCCCTGGTCTGCGCAACTCGATACTGCGAGCAGAGGGACCACAAGCAACCAGGCGATCACTGCGGCCTTCTTCTGTGATTTGGTTCTTTCGCAATTCATGATGTGTTGCCTCCATAATGTCGGCCTGATGTGTATGTGTTCAGAGAAGCAAAAAACTCACCACGGAGACACGGAGGCACAGAGAGTTTATCTCCGTGTCTCCGTGTCTCCGTGGTGAAATTCCATTCCATTTCTGAACCCTTACCCGGATGTCGGCCTGTTGCCTCGAACGAGCGCGCCTGATATATTCCCCCTCATGCAATCGGAACTCGAAAGAATCGTCCGACAATTCGGCGCCGATACCGGCTCGATTCACATCATAGAGGACGGCATCCTCATGCTGAAAGCCCAGGTGGGACTCCCGCCACAAATCATAGAGATCGTTTCGCGCGTCCCCATTGGCAAAGGAATGGCGGGGCTTGCCGCCGAGCGAAACGAGCCTGTTTCGACCTGCAACATCCAGACGGATGAGTCGGGCGATGTCGAATCCGGCGCAAAAAACACAGGGGTCAATGGAGCCATCGTCGTCCCGATTCGCAACCGCGAAGGCGAAGCCTGTGGCGCGCTCGGCATAGGCGTCTATCGCCCCTACGACTACAGCGAAGAAGAGACCGACCGCCTCCTCGCTGAAGCTGCAAATCTCGCGGGCTGATCTCGATGGCTTATGCCGCATCCATCTTGTCACTTGTTACTCGTCACTCGTCACTCGTCATTGTACTAATCACACGGAACCTGAATAGGCGGCAAAGGTTGCTGAGGGTACTTGCGAATCACAAGGTCGCCCCACGCTTGAAGGATCAATCGCTTGCCCGCCGACAACTCGCGCGTGACCGGCATGTAGAGCGTGCTTGCGTCCACCCAATCCGCAGAGATCATGGCGACGAGTTGGTCGATAGCGCCTTCCACGCGCTCAAGGTTGCCGAGCGGCACGAACTGGTCCATCACCGGATAGAGCATGTCATAGACGAAGAGTATCTTCCGGTAGATGAAATCCCACGCCTGCAAGCGGTCGTACTTTTTGCCGCCGGAGTACGAGCCTGTCCCGTTCCAACAGTCGACGAATTCCTGCACGAGGCTGTTGTCGCAGGCCATCGCTCGGACGACGCAGTAATAGGCATTGGCGATGGTGAAGGTGGCGTAACCGGCGAAACTGAACGTCACCTGACTTTGCGGAGCGGGCGGCTGCTGGCCGGGCAGAAACGGATAGAACTGCACTATGGGAAAGCCCGGCAACTCGTGGCCTAGTCGTACAGTCGCTTCGCCGTAAGGAGCCGGGCTGCCATTGATCGTTGGAACAGTGACATCGATGATGTCGCCGTCGAGAAATTTCAGGTAAGGCCCTTTCGGCTTTGCATTGCAGAATGGGCTTGAGCCTCCCGGAGGAGGCGTGCTTCCAAAGAGCACCCATTGACCGGCTCCCACGTTCAACAGCCAGGGAAAATACTGCGCGAGTCGAACCTTCGTTCCCGGCGGTGGCGCGCCGTTCTTATACCGCACCTGCACGACCAACTCCGTAATTCTGCACTCATCGAGATAACTTCCGCGCTCATCGGTCTCCGCCGTCAGCGGAAGTTCGAGCGAGGCGGTAACGCCCTTGCCGCTTTGCTCTACCTGCAAAGCAAGCAATCCCTGTTGAATCCATTGCTGAACCTGCGCCCACGTCACGCCCGAATCGAACGGCACATCGACCAGCCCCGATGTCGCGTAATAGCTCTGCCGGTCGTAGTTCGTGAAGCTGCCGATTCGATTGAACGATCCATCGATCTGCACGCCAACCGAGATCGGGCCGTAATCGTATTTGTCTCCGGCAAGCGTGAACTCAGGGATTGTATTGCTCATATCGAGCGAGACCAGATCGTTCGCGCCGTCAAACTCTATCATCACGGGACCGAGCGGTAACGGCGGCAGCCCTGCCCCCGCTGTGGCGACCGTTGAGGCTGCTTCTTTAAAGACCACGTTCGCATGGCCGACGACGCCTTTCAGTTCTCCCTGATTCAACTGAGCCGCGAGGGATGGGTTGACCGGAGCTACGGGCTGATTTGCGACGAGAAAGTGCCCGCCCGGTGCCGTCACCAACTCTCCCTGATTCCAGACGCCGAAGGTTCCGACTATGCCGCTATAGGCCGGATTCATGAAGACTTCGCCTTTTTCGTACATCGCCTCAAGCTCGTCACAGGTTCTCGGTTGTTGAGGAATGCCGTTGTAGATTCCATTCTGATAGTAGAGCGTGTTGAAGGCCGAAAACCGCAGCATAAGACCTTGCGCGCCCGGCTGCTGCATCCCTGCAACGAGCGCGGCGAGCAGTTGCGAGTTGCCGCCGTTTTCGATGGTCAACTGATCGAATGGAATCGTGGTTTGAAAGATCACACCGATGGCCCCCGCGATTATGAGATCGCTGCTGATGTTTCGCGGGACGAAGAAGCGCCGGGAATACATTCGCTTATGCTTGGGACCGCTGATAGAGGTCTGATCGTCTCCGACCTTGATCGTCGCAAAGAATATCTGACTCGACCAGGGAGACTCCGGGTTGACATCGATCAGGCGCGAAGGCGAAGACCGTCCGCCGAAAGTGTTGCCCGCGATGACGATGGGCTTTCCTATAATGGCGTCGCCCGACGGCGGAGGCTGATCGTAAGCGATAGCGCCGCCCGTCGTCAGAGTCACCTTCTGGCCCGCAGGGTATTCGACGAGCCAGCAACCGCCGCTGCCATAATAATCCCAGCGGCTGCCCATGTGACATATATCTTCGCCCGGCGGCGTGCCGCAATCCGTGCATGTGTCAGGAGTGGACGCGCCCGGCTTGCTCGGCGGACAGGTGTCCGTGTGCGATTTGATGACCCATTTGCGAAACTCCGTCTTGAAGTTGTCGGGCGTGATTCCTTGCGTCGCCAGATAACTCCAATCGAGTGAGGCGTTGGGACCGTCGTAGACGGGCAGGTAATCATTGTTGTTGGCCGTCGGCGGATCCCATCCCATGTAACCTGAGAAGTATATTCGCGGAAAAGAGAGTACGCTCATGCTCTGCGCTCCTATGGACAGTTGGTTTTTCGTGATGCTCGCTTCATAGACCATACGAAATCGAGCGACGTGTAGCCGGTCGTGCTCGGCGGCGTGCCGGTGTAGTACCCTATGTTGCCTCCCTGACGGTCGACGATGTTGAAATAAGCGCCATTAGGTTTTATAGAGGCAAGCGCGTGGCAGGTTATGCATGACGATTGCGACTGGAACGCGGACTCTATGTTCGAATTCGCAAGAAGGGTCGGGTCTTGAAAGTCCAACTGCACGCCGTCGAGTTGATAGTTGGCAAAGATCGATCCCATGCCGCGAAGCGCCTGTTGAAAGACCTGATTGGCCTGCGCGGCATAGTCTGGAATCGGAAGCTCAAGCTTCGCCTCTGTGAATTTCGCATTGTCGACGTTTTCGAAAGTGATCCAGACCCAGTTCGGACGGCTCCTGTTTATGATGTGCATGCCTGACAAGGCAGCATAGCCCGCCTCCCAGCGAATGTGCTTTCCGTTTTCAACCACTTCAAAGTAGGCCGGAGCGATATAGTAGCTCGGTTTAAGCTGATTGAACTTGTCGGCATCGGTGCCTATCCATATCCAGGAGGTCTTCAATTCGAAAGATGTCGCAGGAAAGTCAGCAGGCTTGCCATCACGGGCGGCTTTCTCCTGCCCGTCGACGTTGTAAAACCCGCGCTCGATGATGTAATCGAAGGCGGGTTTGTTCATCAAAAGCTGATAGCGAACATCCTGCTTCCAGGTGTCTAAGAGCACAAGCCCATCGACCTGAATCCGAGTGTCGAGGTTATGCCAGACCTGAATCGGGTCCACCCAGTTGGGCAGGTTCTTCGCTTGCGCGACGACTTCGGCGGGCGGCGAGGTCTGGCCCCAGGGAGGAGGCTCGCAACCGGTCGGCAGATAGATCGTGCTCGTTTGACGATAATCGGTCTCCCAACGTTTCTGGCCCGTCCCGGTCAGAGGGCTGTTGAGGTAAACGAACAACTGCCAGGCATAAGCGCCCTTGTCTTCTTCATAAGCCTTTCGGGATGCTTGCGGATCGCCGACCATCTGCTCTATGGCTTTCACATCGAGAAGCGACTGTTGCGGAGAGGTCTGCCCCGAGTCGGTCGATGGAGCATTCGAAGATGGCTGCTCGCCCGTGCAGGAAAGAAAGAGAGCGATCAGGGTCAACATCGAAAATCTGAGAGACCTGACCGCCCGTCTTCTGAATAAGTTCGTCTGAGCTTTCATAATTAGCCTCGCTTGCACTTAGGTAAAAACTGAAACTCACAGCGGGCGAAAGCCGATGGTTTCTCAGGTTCGTAGGTCGCTTGTTAGGCATAAGCTGAAACT
>JAKEHD010000278.1 GCA_022615215.1 Blastocatellia bacterium | reverse complement strand
TTGAAGGAAGTTCAGAGTCCACGCTTTAGCGTGCAGCAGCCTAAAGGCTGTACTCTGAACTTTAGACGAACTTCTCATTCCATGCCGCGCAGAGTATAACACAGAGCGCACATAAAGATTTCTTTCTTCTGTTTCCGTGCTATCTGTGTTATCTGTGGTCAAGAAGCGATACAGACGACGGACAAAACCGATATGCCGGATTCAGAAAGACTCTATTTGGGACTCGATGTCGGGCGCACTATAAGGGGCGCGCTCGTAGGCTGTGAAGGCCACATATTCACGCAGCGGCGCGTGGTGGCCGAGGTCAGCGACCCGCAGGTCTTCATAGATCAACTCGTGGACACGATCAACACCCTGAATTCGGCCGAAGAAGCCGATGGCCGGGTCATAGCCGCAGGCATAGGCTGGGCAGGCATGGTCGATCAACGCGCTCAACACGTCGAAGTGACGCCCAATCTCGTCGACATATCGGCCTTCGATCTGCACCACGAGCTTGAGCGCGCGACAGGCATCCCCGTCATATTCGACAACGACGCGAACGTGGCCGCTTATGGCGAATGGCGAACGGGCGCGGCTCGCGGATTCGAAGACGTTTTCTACGCCTCGATGGGCACAGGCATAGGAGCGGCCTTGATTCTGGGCGGACGCCTTCAGCGAGGCAGCCGGGGGTTTGCGGGCGAATTCGGCCATTTCAAAATCGATATGGCAGGACTCGAATGCGCCTGCGGCAGCCGGGGCTGTCTTGAGACCATGGCATCGGGCCCGAACATAGTTCGCCGCGTGCGTGAGAAACTCTTCAGCGATCCTTCTTTTTCGATCTCGCAACTGGCCAAAGACATGGAAGGCACGCTCGTCTGCGAGCGCGTCTTTCGGGCTGCGATGGAAGAGGACGAACTGGCGCTATCGGTCTTGCGAGAGACAGGCATGATTTTGGGCACGGCCCTGGCGAGCATCATCAACCTGCTGAACGTAGAGGTGGTGGTCCTCGGAGGCGGCGTGATGGCCGAAGGAGAATTCCTGCTCGGTCCCATACGCGAAGAAGCGCAAAAGCGAACCATGCCGCCCGCCTTCGAGAATTGCCGCATAGTCGCCGCCGAACTCGGAAAAGACGCAGGTATAATCGGGGCCGCCCTGCTCGCGCGCGATTCGCATAAAGATTCCTTTCTTGCCGGGAATTAATACCTGAGTCTAAGCCATGGCGATGCTGAAATGAGCGGCAAAGAGCGCGGCCATCAAACCGAACAATATAAGAAATATCGTCCGAATGGTTTGATCCACATAAGAGGACTCGCCCTTCAATGCCAGGGCTATGAAGACGGGAAAGACCGCCAGCACATAGCGCGCAAATGACATAAGCGCCTCATTGAACAGGGGAGGGGCTATGAGTAAAAAAGTATATAGAGCCAGCGCCCATTCCTGTCTCTTCACCAATATGTATATGCAGACGAAGGCGAGAATCGCCGCCGCAAAATTCAGCAGTCGGAAGTCCCAGGGGACAGCCATGACATCCATACTGGATATGTACCCGATCAGGGGGCTGAGAAAATAATCTATCCTGCGCGCATAAGCAATCTGTATATCCGCAAACGCCAGGGCGTTGCCCGTTATCTTCCACAGGTAGATCATAAAGGCTATCAAGCCCGTCGGTATCATCAAAAGAAAAGCCCAGTTGGGCTTGGACCAGGAGCGATACTTCTTCCAGTACATCAAAAGAAAAACGGGCAGCAAAAAGACCCCCGTCAAACGGGTCGCCGATCCGAGAGCGCCCAACACGGCTGCAAGCAGCCATCGCTCGCGCCTTGCCGCATAAAATCCGGCGAGGGTGAGAGCTATAAAGAGAGACTCGCTCAGGGGAAGCGAGAGAAAATAGCTCACGGGAAAGGCCGCGAAATAGAAGACGGCCCTGCCCGCAACAGGCGCGTCGTATCCGAATTCGAGAGTGATCTTGTGAAGCAGGACCAGTGAAATAAAAAACAGTATATTCGACAGCACGACGCCCGTTATAGGGTATTCGCCCGTTACAGCGCCGAAGAGTCGTAGCAATAAAGGCTGTAGAGGGAAGAAGGCCCAGTTGTATTGCTTATCGACGCTGAAGGGCTGGACCTCGTAGCCGTCCCGCGCAATGGTTATATAACGGTTTGCGTCGCCTCGAATCACTATCTCGCTCAGGGTCAATGACTGATTCCCTGCTGCGATCACAGGGTCTTGAATAGACTTGCCCAAGCCCTCGCCCTGTCCGGTCAGTGTCAAATGCCCGACCATGAAAAAGATTATGAACAGGATTGCGCGAGTGAGAGCGAAGCAAAAGAATGCCTCGCGTAGTGAGGCATCGCTCAGGATTTTTTTGAGCGTCCGGTCCCCGGATACTTTTTTATCTTCACCCGATGCTTTTTTATCTTTATTGGATTTTTTCATATCAGTCATAGCCGCTCAGCGTACTGTCTTTCTTCGATTGAATGAAACCTGCGCGCAACCAAGAAAGAAATCTTTATGGAAAGAAATCTTTATGCCTGCTCGCGCTCTTTAGTGGAGGCGTCGCTCTAATCGTATTATCGCTCGTGAAAAAACGGAAGCCTAAACATTTACAAGGCGAATTTTATACGTTGTGAAATGTGCCCTTGTCTGAGCCAGGGCTTTGCTGTATTCCATATCTTCGCATCGATAGTTATACTTCGATGCGAAACCTTTGATGTGGAGGCCGCGATGACACGCAAGCTGACGCTCAACGACGAAGAGCGTTTCCCGCTGCTCGACTCGGAGGGGCGAAGATTGCTTCAATGGATGTGGGAACACCCGAGCGCCCCGGTCTACAATCACAAGTGCGGCGACATGCTCACGGGCGAAGGGCTGCGGCGAGTTCGCCAGTACGAGATGGAACTGAACACCTCCCCGAGAGGCTGGGCCTGGGGCGACCTTCCCGCCTGGGTGAAGAGCTTTGTCGAGATGTGCCTCGCCGAAGTTCCGTTCTATCGCAAGCGATTATGTTCTGCCGAAGATTTCTTCGCTATTCCTCCATGCGAACGCGCCGACCTCGACCGCGAACCCTGGTCTTTCGTCCCTGACTCGCAGCCGCTCGACGACCTGATCGTTTATGATACTACGGGAACGACAGGGCAGCCGCTTCCCATACTCTCTCACCCGGAAGTCTCATCCAAGTATCTGCCCGCGTTGCGCGCTGCGCTCCGCACGCGAGGCGTCGAGCTTGAGGGTGGCAAAGGCAGAGTCTCCATCATAACGGTATGTGCGCAGAACTCCACTTTCACTTATGCGACGCTCTCTTCTTTTCTCGACGGAGCCGGGTTCATCAAGCTCAACATCAATCCACACGAGTGGCGAGACCCTCTCGACCCCGTCAGGTTCATAGACAATTGCGACCCCGAAATCTACACGGGCGATCCTATATCTTTCATGGCCCTCGCGCGCCTTCCGCTCAAGACGCGCCCTAAAGCACTGGCCTCGTCGGCCATGACCCTGCTTCCGGGTTTGCAGAAAGAACTCGAAGAGCACTTCGGCTGCCCCGTGCTCGACATATATTCCATGAACGAATCGCGCCTCATCGCCGTAAATACCGCTCGCGGATACGAGATCGTCCCTCACGACCTCTATGTCGAGATACTCGACCGCGAAGGCAATCCCTGCCCTCCGGGGGTGAGAGGCGAAGTAGCTCTTACGGGAGGGCGCAATCCCTTTCTGCCGCTGCTGAGATACAGGACGGGGGACTACGCGGCTATGGAGTTTCGCGGGACCGCTCCCGTGCTCGTGGACCTCGAAGGGCGCGAGCCGGTCGTCTTCGTCACTCCCGAAGGGGAACTTGTAAACAACATCGATGTGACATACATACTCAAGCCGTTCGCGCTTGCACAATTCTCGCTCCATCAAAACAAGGACCGGTCGCTCGTGTTCAAGATGCGCGGCAGCAATGTCAATCGGCGTAAGGTCAGGGCGGCGCTGTTGAAACTCTTCGGGCCGAACCAGACGCTCGACGTATCGCCGCTGACCGACCGGGACACACGAGGCGGCAAGGTGCTCCAATACACGAGCGACATCGAAGACCTCGGTCTCCATCAGGGGGGAGTGAAATTTCAGCGCCTGACCTGGAACGATGTGATGAACCCTTGAAGGGTCTCCGCGCGGGCATTGCATTATTCGCCGGGTTGTTATATTTTTCCCGTCGCCATCAGGCAAATCATATTCGGCCGGGAATGAATATTTATCGTTCGCTCGTTTTCTTACTATCGGCCGCAGCGCAGTCTTTTATATGGCATCCGTTCTGTTGAGGAAAGAAGCAAACGAGAGCGAAGCCAGGAAATAGTTACAACGTCTTTTTATCATAGAGCAAATCCGGGAATGCAAGTCTCGTCGGCAATCTTAAAGTTGCACGCTTGATCCTTGAGCGTCAAAGGTGGCCCTTAGCGGCCCGATGATTCTTTCACTTTGAAAGGAGATGTTATGGCGAAGACTGCATCAACGATTCTCGGCGTGGTGTTTATAGCGGTCGGAGGCGTGGGATTTGTAGCCCCCGGCTTAATGGGCTCTCATTTGAGCCTCTCTCACAACATCGTGCATCTGCTTTCGGGCGCAGTGGCTCTATACTTCGGCCTGAAAGGCTCGCTGTCGGGTGCGCGAATGTTCTCGTTGGCCTTCGGGGCGGTCTACGGATTGCTCGGCGCGGCTGGCTTCCTGCTCGGCAGTTCCGGCACTCCTTCGGCAGGCATGCCGCTGCATGAAACGGTGGACGCAAATCTCTTCACGGTCATACCGGGCATCCTCGAACTGGGAATGATGGACCACATCATTCACATAGCTCTCGGAGTCATCTTTCTGCTCGCAGGTTTTATGACGAAGGTCGCTGCCGCTCAGTCAGAAACTTGATCCGCCGCCGAAGAAAGCTCTATCGTGGGCGATACGCCGCGTGCGTAAAACGGTTTTTAATAGCGCCCGAAGCGGTCGCTCCCGCCTGTTGAGAATTACAGGGGCGGACGATCGAAGACCGTTTCCACGTAACATAAAACGGCCCGAGAGCGCAGGCATCCGGCCCGCTCTCTCAGGCCGCCTTTATGTCTGCCCAACGCACAAGGCACACGGCAAACAGGCTCAGGACGACCGGGGATCAATCGGTCTATCCAGAGTTCTTCCGTGTGTTTCTGTCTGTTTCTGTGGCCGATCTAACCCGGCCATATCAATTCATAAGCGCACTCTTGCGGCCTTGCTTTCTCGACTCCATTCGCCTCAAAAGCAGGTCGAGTTCCTTCTGTAACTCCATGTACTCGGCGTTTGCGCGCTCGACATCGCGCCGCTTCTTGAGTATGCGCGCCGTCGATTTGACCGCGCCCGCTCGCACGGCTTCGCGATAGTCCCTCAACACGCGCTTGACCTCTTCGGCGCGCTCTTCAATCCGGCTCTCAAGCTCGGCTGCGCGCTTCTTCAAACTCTGTGCCACTGCCTCATTCCTCTCCTTGAGGGCTAAAGCGTCCGGGGAGGCACCCGAACAGGGCCGGTTCAGCAGGGCTAAAGCATCACTTTAACTTTCCTGTTGCAACCGGCTGATCAATATGGTATTGTGCGTCGCGTGCGAGAGTGTCCGCGCCGCGGGTGGAGCCGCAGCGCGGAAGTTTATAAAGTGGTGCGCGTAAAGGAGGTCGCTCGCGGGTGTTGAGCGTTTTTCGGATTCAATCGCACCCGCACAGCGCGCGCACCACTTTTATAAGCTGAATGGGCTGTGAGTGTCAACAAGATAAATGGCCCATAAGTTTTACTCAGGCAAGTTCTAATCAGGCAGGCAGGTTCCCACTGTGTTTTCAGATGAAGCCCTCAGAGTTATATTGACCGAAGCCGAACGCATAGTCTGCGATGCCGAGACGCTGCTCGACCGGGCAATGGCATCAGGTCAGAACGATTTGATAGATGCGGCCCGCAACAACCTTCGATTAGTGATAGAAAACCGCGACCGCTTGAACCGGGTCTTTTCACTGAGGCTCGCCGCCGCTGAAATCAAATCATAAAGATCGCGCGGCAAGCCTTCGCCTTATAATCCCTGTTCGACTATTCAAAAATCAAAAGGGAGAATCAGGCAAGATTATTCGCTCTTTCTTTCCTCGCTCGAATCCGTCGAGCCGCAGCAGGAGCATTCCTATTCCGGCCGCGCCCTGCATATACCCGGTCTGCGCCACGAGCAGATTCGGCCTGACACGGTGCTCGGCTTGAATCCATTTCATACCTTCGCCGTCGCGGGTCGCTCTGGAAAGCAGATCGGCAGTCACGCGCTTTGAAAAATCGAGATAGCCGCGCTCGCCCGTCGCTTCATGCAGGCTCAGGAAAAACTCCGCCACTCCGGCCGAGCCGCAGCACTGACTCACGTTGTTCCAGAAACCGGGCGTCTGCTTTTCCGGGATGCCGCTTTCCATAACGGCCCGCGCAGATTTCTTCACCCAGTTCATCCAGTCGCGGTCCCCTGTTGTTTCATAGAGGCGGTAAAACAACCTTGCAGTCCCGACAGGTCCGTGACACCAGCCCAGGTAGTACAGGTCTTTTCCATCAGGCTCGTTGTGAAAGATCAAACAGGCGTCGCCTTCGGACGCGGCGATGGATTTCAGATAACGCGCGCCCGCGAGCGCCGCATCGAGAAACTCTTTTTCTTTCGTCTCTTGATAGACGGTCGCCAGGAAGTAAGCTATGCCTGCGGTGCCGTGAGAAAAATTCGGCATCAATCGAGGGAACTCGGAATTCATGGCCCACTTCACGCCGCCCGCTTCCGGTCTCCCTCGCTCGATCAACCTGCGAGCAGCCGCAACGGCAAGATCGCGGAGACGGGGACGCCTCAGTTCGCGCGCGGCGTAGAGAAGAAAAAGCCCCGTGCCCGCGCCGCCGCCGATGATATCGGTAACGTCGCTCCACTCGATTCCCTTCCCTGTCTTCACAGCGCGGTCGGCGAGCGTCTCGGCGCAAAGGAGCGCGCCCTCTTTGTACTTGTTTTCTTTCGTGATTTTAAAAGTCTCTTGCAGGGTGAACCCAATGCCGGCGATTCCCGTGTAGAGACCGTTCTCTTTTTCGTTCGACAGATTGGCGAGCAAGTAGTCCGCGCCCGACCGCGCATCATCGAGATAGGATTTATCGCCCGTCGAGCGATAGGCTTCCAGGAAGAAGAGCACGATGCCCGGCGTCCCGCTGTAGAGAGTTGTCGATACGGTCTTCTTATCATTCGGGTCCGCAGGCCAGACAGCGCCCTGCTCCGTTTGAATGGCGTGTGACCGTATCCAGCGAGCAGCTTGAAGGGCCGTATCTCTGTAAGCCGAGTCGGAAGCGCGATGGGGCGTTGCAAAGCTCGCAAGCAGAATCGCAGTTACAAGAAAAGATTTCATATCGGGTCCGCCCAGAAGATAGAAATAAACCGGTATGGCTCGGATCAATGAATTGACGGGCCAATACCGGTTGAATTACCCGATCAGAATATAGCCGACTCTCGTACAGGTCAAGCCGAGGTAAATGTTTAGACCTGGAATGGGATTTCACCACGGAGGCACGGAGACACGGAGA
>JAKEHD010000277.1 GCA_022615215.1 Blastocatellia bacterium | reverse complement strand
GTCTATCCGTGAAATCTGTGTGATCTGTGGTCAAAGTCAGCGCAGACTTATATGCTGATGGCTGACGGCTGACGGCTGACGGCTGATGGCTGACGGCTGATAGCTGGGGACTGATGGCTGACGGCTGATGGCTGATTCCAGTAACCTTTTTCCTTCAACCTGGGACTTATTATTATGAAGGCGCTTCGATCTGAAAGTGGAGAGTCGGAATGGGAGATTTAGCGACACTCGTCATGCGTGCGCGCGATGGTGACGGCGAAGCATTCGGCGCGGTGGTGCGGCGCTTTCAGGATATGGCCGTAGGCTACGGCTACTCGCTCCTGCGCGATCTGTACATGGCCGAAGACGCGGCGCAGGAGGCTTTCCTCGAAGCATATCTATGCTTGCCGCAATTGCGCGAGCCTGCGGCCTTCCCCGGCTGGTTCCGCCGCATAGTCTTCAAACAGTGCGACCGGCTGACGCGAGGCAAGGCGCTGACCGTCGTGCCGCTCGAAATGGCCGAGGAGAGACCGTCTCCGCAAACCGATCAGGTTCGAGCGTTGGAGCGAGACGAAATGAAAGATCAGGTCTGGACGGCGATTGATTCCCTTCCCCCTAAAGAGCGCGAGGCCGTTATGCTCTTTTACATCAGCGGCCATTCGCAACAGGAGATGAGCGAGTTCCTCGATGTGCCTGTGACCACTATCAAGAAACGTCTCTTTTCCGCGCGCCGCCGTTTGCGCGAGATGTTGATCGACATCGTCGCAGACACCTTGCGACAGCGACGGCCGTCGCACGACGAGAGCTTTGCCGCAAACGTCCTTGAGATGCTCGAAGCGGCCGCGAAGGGCGACGTTGCGCGAGTCAAAGAACTGCTCAAGCAGAACGATCAGTTGCTCACAGCTAGAGACTGGCTGGGCAATACGGCGCTGATTATGGCCGTTAATTCAGGCCGCAACGCCGTTGCAGAACTGCTCTATAACGCGGGCGTTCGGCCCGACATCCACGAAGCGGCGGCTATAGGACAGACCGAGCGCGTGAGGGAACTGCTCGGCGAAGACGCGCGTCTGTTGGATTCGTATTCCGACGAAGGCTTCACGCCGCTTGCTCTCGCGGCGCATTTCGGGCATCAAGAGACGGCTGAGTTTCTGATCGACAGGCGGGCGAATCTCGACGCAGTCTCCTTGCACCCGCTCGAAGTCACTCCGCTGCACGCGGCATTGTTCGGGCGTCAGACTGAAACCGCCGCGTTGTTGATCGAGCGCGGAGCGGACCCGAATATCAAACGCGGCGGCAAGGGCTGGCCGCGCGCCGGTTGGACCGCTATGCATTACGCCGCCCTGTACGGATTGATCGAATTAATCGAACTCTTGATCGCTCACCGAGCCGACATCAACGCGATTGATGACGAAGGCCGAACCCCGCTCGCTGTAGCGATTTCAGAGAAGCAGTATAAGGCGGCAGACCTTCTGCGCCGTAGAGGCGTGCAAGAATGACTATCGAATCACATGGAGGCAAAGATGAAGATTGAAAGGTCTCGGATTATAACATTGATTTGTACAATGTGGCTGGCGTCCGTCCCGCTCGTTCAGACGGCCCGCGCCTGCCAAAAGGATGCGAATATGAAAAATGAATTCCTGAACGCAGTAGTCCTTGGCGATGCCGCGAAGGTGAAAGACATGCTCAAAGCCGACCCCGCGCTGGCACAGGCAAAAGATGAGAATGGGGTGTCTGCGATTTTGAAGGCCACATACCATCGCAAGAAAGAGGTCGTCGCCGTGCTGCTCGCATCAGGCATCGAGTTGAACATCTTCGAGGCCGCAGCGACGGGAGAGACCCAGGCGTTGCGCGCCCTTGTCGAGCGAGACCCGTCGCTTGCCAATGCCTTCGCCCCGGATGGATTCTTCCCGCTCGGATTGGCCGTCTTCTTCGGCCATCGGGATACGGTAGAAGCCTTGCTCGCCGCCGGAGCCGAGGTCAACGCCGTCACCAGAGAAGCGATGAAGGTCACGCCGCTGCATTCGGCAGCCGCAGCCGGAGAAACCGACATCGCGCGCCTATTGATAGCTCACGGCGCTGACGTGAATGCGAGGCAGGTTGATTACGATTTCACGCCTCTGCACGAAGCCGCGTCTAACGGCGACATCGAATTTGCCGGGTTGCTGCTCGATAAAGGAGCAGACATCAACGCGAAGATGAAAGACGGCAGAACGCCGCTCGCCTTCGCGCTCGAACGAAAGCAGACCGAAATGGCGGCGTTTCTGCGTCGACGCGGCGCAAAAGAGTAGACGGCCGATTAATGTGGATTGGTCTATCTCTCAAATCGCCACGTAACAACGGCCGATTAATGAAGAGCGAAGAGATGGCGAAGAAAGCCGGGAAATCGAAGATGGAGTTTCACTACTTTGAGAACCTGGATCATAGCTTGAACATTGGTTTATATTTCGTCAGGGGAACCCTTCCGGCCGGGCATAAAGCGATTTTTCGAGTTCGTTGCAAGACAAGCCGGAAAGAAGTGAGCGGAGAGCGAGAAATGAAGAGCTTACTTGTTATTATCACCT
Organism: Blastocatellia bacterium; assembly: GCA_022615215.1. GTDB lineage: Bacteria > Acidobacteriota > Blastocatellia > UBA7656 > UBA7656 > JAKEHD01. The sequence continues at coordinate 4,359 of JAKEHD010000277.1, read as the reverse complement.
TTGCAATCACGGCGTCAGCCTTTGCTTCTGGAATCGAATCTGGAAGGCAAAGCGATTCTGCGCCGCCGAAACAGGTTTCCTTTCCGACCCAGGACGGAGGGATGATCTTCGCCAACCTCTACGGAAAAGGAGACCGGGGCGTAGTGCTGGCTCACGGAGGCCGATTCAATAAAGAGAGTTGGGAGAGACAGGCGCAGGCACTTGTGAAGGCCGGGTTCCGCGTTCTAGCCATCGATTTTCGCGGGTACGGCCGGTCGCGCGGGCCGGGCCAGTCCGACCCTCTGAGCGCCCCGCTCCACTTCGACGTGCTGGCGGCTGTTCGCTACCTGCGACAGAACGGCGCTAAGACCATATCGGTTGTGGGGGGAAGCCTCGGAGCCAGCGCCGCGGCCCAGGCATCGGTCGAAGCAAATCCGGATGAAATAGATCGCCTCGTGCTGCTCGCAGGCGGGGTAATAGACAAGCCCGAGCAGATGAAGGGGCGGAAGCTGTTCATACTGAGCCGCGACGACTTCAGCGGGGACGACAAAATACCACGATTACCCAGAATTCGGGACCAGTACGAGAGAGCGCCTGGACCGAAAGAATTGGTGCTCCTCGACGGCTCCGCCCACGCGCAGTATATTTTCGAGACCGAACAGGGAGAGCGGCTGATGCGCGAAATTCTGCGATTCCTTTCCGAGCCGTAAGCAACCAGCAGAGGCCGCTATGTAGCACATAAATACTCAAAAGTGACGAGTGACAAATACAGTGACGAGTGACGAGAATAGGAATAAAGAGCGGAGGGTTCCAGCATCTCCAGGAGGTAAACGAGAGCCTTGCGTCACTGCTCGACTTTGAGGCCGACGACCTCGACCTTGAAGTCCATGATTTGAGACTCGTCGGGGATAGGTTCGAGAGACAACTCTACCCTGATAGATCGATTGGGATCGAGCGAGTCGCGTTGGTTGGGTATATACATAGTGGTTTTCTGTTTCAATACCTCGTTGTTGAACCCTATGACTGCGCTCCTGAGTTCAAGGCCCGTCAACACCTTGTCCCCCGTGTTTTCGACCGTAAATCGGAGACGCCCGTAATTTGCGTTTGTCATTCTCTCACCAACCCGTTTATCGAGTTCCCCTATCTTCACATATTGAACGTAAGAGTCGAACTCAGGGGAACCCTGTGTTGCCATCTCAACGCGAGTCGCCGGACCTCTGAAATATGGCACCAGTATTATCAGTCCGATTACTATCAGCACCGCTACTGCGCTCAACAACATTATGGCAAGGGACCGGTCCTTCTCTTCTTTGCCGTCCGGCTTTTCAAACATATCCATCTCTCATTCCTAAGTGATCATGCACTCACGGTCATCTCGCCTATCAACAGCGTCGGCGAGACCACGCTGCCGCGAAATTCGAGGTCGTTTCCGACCATCTCTATGGACTTGAGCATTTCACGGAGATTCCCGGCTATCGTCACCCCCTGAACTGGAAAGGTCAATTCGCCGTTTTCTATCCATAACCCGGAGGCCGATCTCGAATAATCGCCCGTCACTATGTTGACCCCGAAGCCCATCAAATGGGTCACGTAAAAACCTTTGGCCACCGCTCCGATTATTTCAGCAGGCGTAGCAGAGCCCGGCTTTATAAATATGTTTCCCGAATCAACTCCCGGAGCGCCCACAAGCCCGCGTGAAGCATTGCCCGTGGATTTGAGGCCCAGTTTGCGTGCAGTGTATGTGTTGAGCAGATAGCTTTCAAGTATGCCATCGCGGATAACGACCGTCTGCCGTGTCGGCAGTCCCTCGCCATCGAAAGGTCTGGACCCGACGGCCCCGCGAATGCGGCCGTCATCTATGACGGTGACTCGCTCGTTTGCCACACGCTCGCCTAGCTGTCCAACCAGAAAACTCGCTTTGCGGAATATGGCCTCCCCCGAGGCCGCCTGAAAAATATCGCCGAGCAGGTCGCGCGCTATGTTGGGTTCCAGCACTACGGGCACGCTTTGTGTATGCACAGGCCGGGCGCTCAACTTGCGCAGAGCCCTCTTCGCGGCTTGCTCTCCGATACTTTCGGGGCTTTCCATCTCAGCCAGCTTGCGCCTTATATCATACCAGTAATCGCGCTGCATCTTTCCGTTTTCAGTCGCAACCGGGACCGTAGCTATCGAATACTTCGTGCCGCTATACTCTCCCGCAAACCCCAGAGAATTAGCGAGTATCATAGTGCCGCTCGCCGAATCGAATCCGCCGCCTTCGAAGTTCGTTATAAGAGGGCTGACGCTTCGGGCCGCCCGCTCCGCCCTGAGCGCAAGCTCTATCTTATCTTCAGTCGATAGCTTCTCCACGCTATCGTCGTAAAGGTCGAGGTCTTCTATAGAAGTGGCGAACTCATCGGGTTCGGGCAATCCTGCGCTGTCGTCAGGAGAGGTGGCGCGCGCAAGCGATATGGCCTCTTCGATCAAAGAGCTTATGGCGTCTCGACTGAAGTCAGAGCCTGAAACCGAAGCCTGCCTCCCTTCTACGAAGACCCTCAAACCCATCCCCTGGTCGGTCGATTCTTGCAGCGTCTCGACCTCGCCCATTCGCACGCTGACCGAGAACTCCGTCCGACGCCTCATAATCACTTCGGCGGCGCTCGCGCCCCGCCGCACAGCATCTCCGGCTATATCGACCGCCGACTCTTTCGTTAGCTCTTTTATCACCATATATCGAACCTGACAAGGAAAACAGCCGTCAGTTGTCAGCTATCAGTCCTCAGCCCTCAGCCATAAAGATTTCTTTCTTGTCAGTCTTCGGTTCATGGTCTGATAGCTGATAGCTGATAGCTGATAGCTGATTCCTACTGCTGCGTGCCGCCTACGGTCATCTCGTTTATTTTGATGGTTGGAAGGCCGACCCCTACGGGTACGAACTGGCTGTCCTTCCCGCAGACCCCCACGCCCTGATCGAGTTCGAGGTCGTTTCCTACAGCCGTGACGTGTTTGAGTGATTCCGGCCCGTTGCCGCGCAAGGTGGCTCCCTTCACAGGAGATGTTACCTTGCCGTCTTCTATAAGGTAGGCTTCGCTGGCCGAGAAAGCAAACTCTCCGCTCGTTATATCGACCTGCCCGCCCCCGAATTGGACTGCGTAGAGACCTCGCTTCACCGAACGGATTATATCTTCTTTGGTGTCTTCTCCTGAAAGCATGAAGGTGTTCGTCATACGCGGCATAGGGATGTGCTTGTAGCTCTGCCGCCGCCCGTTGCCCGTGCGCCCGCTTTTCATAAGGCTTGCGTTGAGATGATCGCTCAAATATCCGCGCAAAATGCCGTTCTCGATCAGCACAGTGCGAGTCGTCTGCTCGCCTTCGTCGTCAATGTTGAGCGAGCCTCGCCGGTCGGGTATCGTTCCGTCGTCGACGACCGTGCAAAGTTCAGATGCCACACGCTCGCCCACGAGCCCGGAAAATGCAGAGGTCTGCTTCCGATTGAAGTCGGCTTCCAGGCCGTGACCTACCGCTTCGTGAAGCAACACTCCCGGCCAGCCCGGTCCTAAAACGACCTCCATGGTTCCCGCGGGCGCTTCCCTGGCCTCAAGCTGTATTATCGCCTGCCTTGCGGCCTCATGGCCGAGGTCCGAAGGCGTCAATTCGCTGTCGAAGAAATCGATACCCACGCGGCCTCCGCCTCCCGAACGGCCTATCTGAAGGTTCCCATCGTCATCGGCTATGCACGACATCCCCAAATGAACGAGCGGCTGTACATCGCCCATGAGACGGCCCATCGAAGTCGCTATCATAACGTATTTGATTTCATCTGAAAGCGAAGATTGCACCTCGCGAATCCGCCTGTCGAACGCTCGCGCCTCCCGGTCGGCCCTCTCTATCAACTCAATCTTCCGCGCTACCTCGACGGACGATACGGGCGATTCGACGTTGTAGAGGTCGAAACCTTTGGGCGTAACATCAACCCCGACGGCTTCCACCCCCGTTCCGCTCCGTGCTATGTGGCTCGCAGTCTCGGCCGCCCTCTTTATGGAATCGAACGCTATTTCATCGGTGTAGGCATAGCCGGTCTTGTCTCCCATTATCACACGCACGCCGACACCCTGGCTTATGGACTTCGAGGCGGACTTTATGATCTGCTCTTCCATGTGTACGCTGTTGGAAACCTTGTATTCAAAATAGAGATCGGCATAATCGCCTCCTCTGGCCAGGGCCGTCCCCAGGAGTTTGTCTATATCGCCGAGCGTCAGGCTGCATCGCTCGAAGAAAAAATCTATTGCGTCTGTATTCATAAGGTATCTCTTTCAAGGCTTCCTGAAATTTCAAGGAAGATTTCCTTATATCTAATGCCGGAATTCCGAATCTCTCTACGGCTTATCTCCCATGTGCAGG
>JAKEHD010000276.1 GCA_022615215.1 Blastocatellia bacterium | reverse complement strand
TATCTGTGAAATCTGTGTGATCTGTGGTTCGAAACTTTTAGCTGATCGTCTGTAGCTGATCGTCTGTAGCTGACGGCCGACGGCTGACGGCTGATTCAAACATTTCCTTCTTCGTCGAGTTCGAGTTCCGCGTGGTCTGCCGAGTGGGAGCGCCTCCATTTCACGAGCGACCACAGTTTGCCTACAAGTCCGTGCGCCACGTAAGTGGTCACTATTATCAGCAAGCTCCATTGCGAATAAAACCATATAAGCAGAACGACGAGCGCCAGCACGAGGATGACGATGCGAGGATGATAATTGCGAGCGCCGACCCCTTTGAAACTCGAATAACGCAGGGTCGAAACCATGAGGAAAGACAGAAAGGCTACAAGCAAGAGCAGTGCGACCGAATAAGTCCGACCATCGACCGTGAAAGCCCAACCCATCGCCGATAATTGAAAGCCTCTGGAGTGAGCTACAGGCGCGGGTGAAAAATGGGCTATCGCGGCAATCAGGCTCGCCGCCATCGGTATAGGCAATCCGACGAACGCCTTCCTGTCGACCTTCGGATTTTTGGGCGGCAGATTGGGCTTTGGCTGACGCGCCTGCACATTGAATCGAGCCAGTCGCAGAGCGCCGCATATCACGAACATGAAAGAGACGGCCCAGGCCAGTTTGTGCAATCCCGGCGCGTGCCCGTAACCCCATGTGTAAGCGAGCAAGGCGGGCGCTATGCCGAACGACAACACGTCGGCAATCGAATCGAGTTCGAGACCGAACTCGGATGTAGCGCCGGTCAATCGCGCTATGCGCCCGTCGAGGAAATCGAACAACGCCGCGAACCCTATGTTGATGGCTGCGCGGTCGAAGTGCTCTGTGGCCAGGACCAGGTTCCCTATCGAAAGATCCCGCACTCCCGCGAGCGATTCCATGACCGAAAAGAACCCGCAGAATATATTGGCGGTGGTAAAAAGGCTCGGCACGATGAAGACGCCCTTGCGGAACCGGCGTCTCATACGGCGGGCCTGCGCTTCTTCGTTCGATGGTCTGTCGGACATATTTTATTCCTCCTTACGCATGGCGCGCCCTCTCTCTAAGGATGAAGGCGGAAAGATGAAGGATGAACCGGATACTTTGCTCTGGTTTTCATCCTTCATCCTTCATCCTTCATCCTTTCCAAAGGGCGGCGTATGCGGCCTATGATCGTTACCCCGCCCGTAACGCGGTCTCCTCGCTGCACCAACACCTCGACCTCTGCGGGCATGACGACATCCATGCGCGAACTGAATTTCATCAATCCCACCCGCTCGCCCAGAGCGACGCGGTCGCCCTTCTCTTTCCAGAAAACCACGCGGCGCGCAAGCAGGCCCGCGATCTGGCGAAAGACTATCGTAACGAGCGGTCCCCGGACGGTCACTACGTTCTGCTCGTTTTCGACCGACGCAATCGGGCGCGAGGCCACATGAAACGCGCCCGGTTTGTAGACCACGTCCGTAAGCTCTCCGGCCATCGGCGAGCGGTTTATATGCACATCGAGAGGAGATAAAAAGATCGAGACCTGTGTGGCCGGGTTTTCCACTTTCTCGTCGACCGGCCCTACCATAACGACTCGCCCGTCTGCGGGCGAAACTATTATGTCGTCGCCGGAGGGCGTGCGGCGCTCAGGGTCGCGGAAGAAAAAGGCCATAAAGGCGGCCAGGAACAAAAATCCCCCTCCGGCAACCCACCAGCCCAGGGCGAAGAAAATGGCCGCCGGTGCCAGGAATAAAATTATGAATGGTATGCCCTCTCTGGCCATAGCTGAAATCGGGAAGCGCATAAAGATTTCTTTCTTAAAGATTTCTTTCTCAAGGCGGCTTAAAAACAAATTGGCTACCCTTTATCGAACGGCCTGCGCCGGATGCGCGGATACTTTCCGTTCGCGAGTAACCAACGGTTTTATTTAATGACCGGCCCGCTACTTCGCCGGTTATTTATTGCTGCTCTCAGTGGCCTGCGGCTTGTTGTTCTTCCTTGTAACGCCGCAGAATCATCTCCATCTGGTCTTTAAGGTATAATTTCTTCTTCTTGAGAGTAGATTCTTCTATCTGTTCCTCAGTGTTCGGATAATGAAGCGCGGCCAGTTCACTGAGTCTCTTTTCGTATTCGCCGTGCTCGTGCGCGAGCGCCGCGAATCTTGCGTCATTGGCCAAAAGGTGCTGCTTAAGCGCTTCGGTATCAGAAAACGTCATGGATTCTCCTCCTTCATGGAATGTAGTCAAATGTAGTCAACAATGAGTGAAAATCAACCCTCTAGGTCTTTGCAGTAGTTTCGTCTTTCTGTAACTTACCGCAAAATTATCAGAGAAGGTTGTCCTGATCGTAATTGCCTTTTCCTTCAGGCTTCTGATCGAACCCATTACCTCACCTTTGCTTCTATGACTGGCTTTTACAATGTCGTAATGACGAAATCCTTCTTTTTCACTACACTTCTTTGTTGGGTTCTTTTCCCACTCCTTGCTCCGTCTTGGTTTTATAAGCCATTCCTTTGATGAGACCTTTACTTCTTCTCCGCAAGCCACTATAGCAATCGCGTCGTTGGAATGCTTCTTGCTCAACCCCATAGTTGCTCTGTACTGCTTTGTAATCCACCCCCGTGTGGTCTCTACTTCCAATCCCAAACCGGCAAGTCTTTCTCTCAAGTAGAGCTTCCCGACTTCTACCTGAGAGAAGTGCTTGCCGTAATGGTTCTTTGCATGATTAAACGATACTTCCTCAATCGTCACCGAGATGATATTGAGCCTCTTCTGCATATCAGCGATGAATCTGAGAGTAGAATCTTTTCTGCATCGCAAGGATGGAGCCAGTTTACTTCCAGTCCTGTTGTCGAATCTCGGCTTCCTGTGCCTTGTTTTCCTATATCTTCTAACTCTTCTGTATCTGCTTCTTTTCTCCATCAAGAGTTTTACATCCTGGCGTAAATCTATCTGTCCTTTAAAGACAACCTCATTCGTCTTGTCGTTCAATATAGCAACACCGACGTGACGTGCTCCGTCATCAATTCCCGCTTTGAACGAGCCTGCGGGATTATCGACTTTACGCTTCAATCGAATACTAAAAGGCAATACCTGAATCAACTCAGCCTTGCCAGAGTCGAGCAACTTTCTCGCCCTGGCAGGATGGCACGGAAGCAGCGGTTTGTTTTCTGCGTCCATGACGAAAACTTTTTGCATTTAAGCAATCTCCAATGGGTCAAAGTTGCTCTCGACAATGATGCCAGCGGATTTGATAGAACTGAGCACATCCTACCGTCACTTAATGCTGGCTATCGTAGATGGGCGACCTCACCGCCATAACTCAGCTTATCTACCATCTTAGTCTCGGAGCTTAGACACTCACCACCTTTGTCTACATTATGGACAGCTCCTTATCGATATAATCAAGACCAGCTTCAAAAACCTGCCAAAATGGTACTCGAAAGCCTGGGCCGATGCAAGAGAACGCAAGCACGGCAGCAGGAGAGCCGCAGGAGCAGGGGAGCAGGGGTGAAAGGCGTTCTTTGCTGTCAATCGCAAAATTTGCTCGCGGCCATAATTGACAAATCGGCGTGAATGAGACAAAGTTAATCTTCGCTTGAAAGCGATCTCGAAAGCCGCGCGCGGTCGGGGCATTATTGAAACCGTGATTGCGAGTTCGATGTGGAGGGCATAGCTCAACGGTGGAGCACCACGCTGTGGACGTGGGGGTTGTGGGTTCGAATCCCACTGCTCTCCCCAGAATTTTTTCACGCATTAAAAGGCTTCATAGACTCCTCAAAGATAGATATCCTGCTCTTCAAACCCCAAGCATTCGAGTCAAGCTCTTGCCAGAAACTCCGCTATCAATCCGTGAAAGTGATGCACGCCGTTTTCCCGCTTGACCGAGTAGCGCCCGCTCCCGTACGAGCGCGAGCGCAGTCCGCGATGCACCGCTTCGCAGATGTTTATGTCTTCAAGCTGTATCTCGTCGCTGAACTCCACGATGCGGCGCACCTGCTCCCCGGCTTCGATACTTTCGGCGTCTCGAAAGTACCATTCGAATACCGTGAGAGTGCGTTCGGGACCGAGCGGCACTATCAGATTGGTCGAGTAGTTGTCCGCGTAGACGTTCAGCATCAGATTGGGAAAGAGCCAGAAAAACTGCGCTTCGTTTTCGTCTGCGTTCTCGTCCACATGCAGCCGCGCTGAATCGACTCGTTTGATGGGCGAGTGCTGAATCGAATAGTAGCGCCGGGTCTCTGTTCTATACCGTGTGTAGTCGAGCTCGCGCGCGAGCGCAGGGTGGACTATGGGTATGTGATAGCCTTCGAGGTAATTGTCGACGTAGACCTTCCAGTTACAGTCGACGTACCAGTCCTTGCGCGCAGCCAGTTGAAAAGATGTTTGCTCCTTCAGGCCGCTGCGCGCGGGCAAATCTTCGAGCACATCGAAGAGCGAGGCGCACGCATCATCGATATTCACGAAGACAAGCCCGCTCCACACCTCGACGCTGAACTCAGGCAAAGCGATCTCTTCTTTGTTGAAACACTCGACCCCTTCGAATTCCGGGGTGCCGAGCAAGCGGCCCTCAAGCGAATAGGTCCATCCGTGATAGCCACACCTGAAGGCTTTGCGATTGCCGCAACCTGCGGCTACAGGCCCGGCCCTGTGACGGCAGACGTTTGAAAAGGCGCGCAGCTTTTCATCCATCCCGCGCGCGACGATCACAGGCTCGTCAGCGATAGTCGCCGTAAAGAAATCGCCCGGACGGGCGACCTGTTCGGCTCGCCCGACGAGTTGCCATGTGCGCGAAAAAATCTTCTCTTTTTCACGCCGGAGAGCGTCCGGGTCAGTGTACCACTCCGACGGCAGAGTCGAAGCATAAGCCAATCGCTCATCGAATGAATAGTCAATGCCGCTCATCTTCTGAAGCTCTCCTCATGATGTTTTGTTTGTTAAAGCCTGTGTTTATTTGCAACCGAGTCAATCTACTCCGCGCGCAACAGAGAATCAAACCGCCCGGTTGCGCTTGAAAGAACCTAGGGACGACTGCCTAATCGTCGTTCAATAACTTCCTCAGATCACATTCAAACAAAATCATGTATGGCCGCTATGCGCACATTGACATCCGAAGGTTTCCTGGCAATCGCATATTGCCACTTTCCATGTCTTCCGTCTGCATTAACGGCCGCTATCCATCTTTCTGCTGCTGCCCGCTTGATCGCTTCAAGCGGGTCATAGCCTTTCGTCTCTAAAATCAGGTGGATTGGTTGGAAGGATTCGAGCCGAATAATGAAATCCGGAACGTAGTCGTGCATCTGCCCATTGTGCAAATAGGGAATGGCAAATCCCAACCCCGCATTTTTGACGAAAGCCTCGACTTCTCGATTGTTATCGATATAGTAGGCCGCAGATTGCTCCCATTTCCTTGTGTCGGCAACAACGAAGTTGACATGGCTTTTGATAACTTCGCGCACATCGCGGCTGGTCCAGAAATCAACGTCTCCGGTCGTGCCTGGGCCGCGACTCGTCTCGTAACGGGGCACCTCCGGCGACTCTCCTTGCGAAGTGTCAGGACGTATGGCTTCCAGCAACGCTTCGACGAGCCAGCCATAATAAGGCGCAAGGAATAGATCTTTTATATCGGCGGGCGCTTCCACTCGGACCTTATGCTTCAAATAGTGCTCGATGATTTTCACTAATTGAGGGAAAAGCACATGAGACGGAACATCGCACTGCCCTTGAGCGAGATAGTCTCGCGTCAGGGTTCTTGCAAGGTCGAAGACCAACTCCTGCACACGTCTCCCCGAACGATACGGATTGAGATCGACGCTCTCGATTCTTCCCGGCCCGCTCAAAGTCGGGCGGCCCTGATTGTTCGGCAATGCCGCTTTCATATCGACTTCGGGCGGGATGCGCTCCGGGTTGAAAACAAACACAGGAACGCTCTGCCACTCGACAGCCACACGGTTGCGAATCGCCTGAGTGTAGCCTTCGACGCGAGGGAATCGAATTTCATACTGTGCCTTTGCCGGAACAGCGTGAACGTGATGACGCTTTACCGGCGGCGGGGCCGGCCCCTGACTGTTTGCCTTGAAAGGCACTATTTCAAACGGGACTCCGAATATCTTCGCCACCTCTTCAGTGAACTTGCCGTCTTCTCCTACAACATAATTCGTCCGACGCAAACCTCGCCCCACAACCTGTTCGCAAAGCAACTGAGACATAAAAGGCCGCAGCCCTATAATGTGCGTGACTGTCGAGGCGTCCCAGCCTTCCGTAAGCATTCCGACGCTGACAATACAACGCACATCGCGTCCGGGCGGATGCAGCGGACGATCCAACTTTCTCGCGAGTTCTTCAAACCCTTCCGGATAAATCGGACGCCCCTGTCTGTCTGTAGGCCACTCTAGCTTGCCCACCGTATCGAGAGTAAATCGCATCCACCGCGACTCGTCGCTTTTCGCTTCCCCTGTGTCGGTCTCATGCACTACCTTCGAATCCACGCGGATAGTATTGATCTTCGCATTATTCTTGAAGCCTTCTATCTTCGCGGGCGGAATCCCTGTGGGAGATTTATCCTCCGCCAGCCATTCGTAAATAACCCTCGCAATCTGCGTATTCTTGCAAACCAGTATGAAGACCGGCGGGCGCGTCTCGGTACGGGTCTCCTCCCAATGCTTGCGCTCTTCTTCCCACAAACCGCCCAGCATTGCGATGGGATGATGAGCGTATTTGAGAATCGCCTCTGGCTTGGGGCTTGCTTTTTTGCCGCCTCTTTCAGCAGGCGTGAGCTGGGGCAGTATCCAGTGCCATATATTGAAGTAGCCCGGAATCGCCGCTCCCGTATTATCGCGCACGGCGAGTTGAGGGATCTTGACCAACCCCGATTCTATTGCGTCTATTAGTCCGAAGTCGCTCACCACCCAGGGGAAAGGGCGATTGGCCGCTTGTCCAACCCGCCCAAGATAGTAAGGCGTCGCCGACATATCCACACAAAAATTGATTCCTCTCAACTTATTTATCCGATCCAATCCTTCTATCCAACAGGTCGCTTCCTTGAAGAATTCCTCCGCCTCTTCTTCCTCACCGAACAGTTCCGCTTCCTCCGCATCAGGTTCTTCGCGCCTGATGCGGTATGCGTGATGCGCCTCGTCATTCATGACGAGTATGTTTTGCTTGCCGCCTACCTCCCGGCCAAGCACACGATTCACTATGGCGGTCTCGCTCTCCATATAGCGCACCGATTCAACGCTGACCTTCTTCAGATTGCCCGCCCTATCATGCTCTTCTTTCAACACGGTCAGCATCCCTGCGGCCACCTGCTTTTTAAAATCATCCGGCGTGAGATAGCGCGTACCTCGCGCAGTCGTCGTCCTGGGTCCGATTGAAATGATCTCCCTGATGCGCACAGGTACGCCCGCTTTGTTGACCTTCGCGCTGACGCCGCCTGTTTGTACGGCCTGAGCTTCGAAGATGTGCCAGTTGGTCACAAGCACCCGCCCCTGCGCAAGCTGCGGCATAAGGTGCGACGGCACAAGGTCGCGCGTGCGGTATATGCTCGCCTCGCCCTGGTCCGGGTCCGTTTCCCTCAGCCTGTCGCGGATGGTCACGTTTGGACATACGATCAACACGACATCGGAAAACCGGCTGTTGTTCCGGTCGTTGATTTTGTTCAGAATGCTCCACGCCGCAAGCATGGCCATCACTGTAGTCTTACCAGTGCCGGTAGCCATTTTACAGGCGTAGCGAAGGAAGCCTTTGTACCCTTCCGCCTTCTTCTCATCGCTCGGTTCGTCGCGCGGAATCTCTATGCCTTGCAGGAAATCGGGACGCGCTTCATTCAGGAATATGATCGTTTCCGCCGCTTCGAGTTGAGCGAAAAATAATCTTTGCAACCGCCCTTCGCGTCGCCACCACTCTAATAACTCAAGCGTCGTGCGGGTCACTCCCGGATAATCCTGATCGCGCCACTCTTTCACTCGCTTGCGTATGAGATTCACAAGCTTCAATTCGATGGCTATCCCGGCTTCGCTTCTCCCATACCTGTCAGGCTTGGAGTTGGGGTCGCGATAGAAGTACATCGCACGTCTGCGACCAGGAAGGCGGCGCGGCTCCTCGCCCTCCTCGATATACCAGTACACCTGCGGTTCCTCGAAAGGGGAATTCAAAATAGGTTCCGGGACTTCCGTATAGCTCATAGCCTGAACGCTCTCATGATCGCATCGAGTTTTTCCGCGACTTCGGGATGGATTTCTTCCGGCTCCATCACGGCGGCGATTTTGTAATAATCCGTGTAAGGGAAATTGGGAAGACCGGCCGCATTAAGAATCGGCGGCAACACCTCCGTCCGAGCTTTACTCTTCTCAAGGTAAATCTTTATCAGCGGGCTTTCTTTCATCGGGTCATCCAGAAACGCGCGAGTAAGGGTCTGCTCCAGGTAATCCAGCATCTCTTTTCTGGCTTGCGCAGAAAGATCGCCCGGCCCGACCATGTGCTCGACAAATCGTTCCAGCGCCGCCGGGTGGACCAGATAACTTTCGATTTCATAGCGCCGCCATCGCAGCCGCTGCAACCCGCTTCCGGTTATAGGGGTGGATTGTTTATCCGGGTGCGCGTCGCCATCAACCAATTCCAATCCTGGAATATCATCTCGAACCAGTTTCAAAGCATCGTAATGCTCTCTCGCTTTGATGCCCGAAGCACCGGGCCGCAACTCGGAAACCATAGGTTTCCAAAACAGCCGCGTCGTCAGAAGATCGCTCGCCGGGTGATTCAACCTTTTTGCCCATTCGCGCAGGATATTGATGTCGGTGTAATCCTCGGCGTAAAGGATGCCGGGCGCATCCCGCGCAAGCATGATTTCTGTATTGGTCAGTCCGCTTAAGGAGCGAATCAACGACCTTTTCTCTTCGGTGTTCGCCAGAAGCTTTGGCTGGCCCAACATCATGCACAACTCGGTCGGTTCTACGGAATTGATTATGACTTCCGAGTGAGTGGCTATTATCAATTGCGAGTTTTTCTCAGCCGCCACAGACCGCAATTCGCTATAGATCGCGTCCTGCAAGATCACATGCAGATGAGCGTCCGGCTCGTCCAGAAGCAAAACCGCTCCCTCCCGCGTATGCAAAAAAGTCAGCAGCATCAGAACCTGTTGAAATCCGCTGCCTGCGCTTGCGATATCAAGGCGAGGCCCGCCCGTGTCCGCGCTGTACTCGGCTATTATGTCCGCCCCCTTGTCGTCGGGAGGATGTATTTCGTAGCCGAACAGCCGGTCGATGGATTTTTGCAGAACGGGCCATGCCCTCTCAGACCTGTGCGCTTCGACCAGAAGGTTGCGTATTATGTCGCCCGGTTTCCCTTGACCGAGCAACTGGTCCACCTTCGGACGCTGATAGACAGGTTCATCCGTGCTCAACCCTGTCATAGGCGGCACGTACACGGCGCTCAATTCCACTTCGCGTAATGCTCTAGAGTCAGCATCCGACTTGGGACGAACATACATTTGCTCCGTGCTGTCGGGGATGAATTCCATAGCGATCTGCCATCCGTCCCGATTGTGGACCTCGACCTCGATGGTCCCCCTGTTGAAATCGCGGCCGTGCCAGAGAAGATCGAAAGCTCGCAGCGGCACGGCAGAAAATGCCTGCCGCGCAATCGGCGCTTTGACGTACCCTTTGTTGCGAGGGTTGAAATCGTTGCGCTGCTTCCAGTGGTTCAGGGCCAGACCCCAGGCCGCGACCGCTTGCAAGAGAGTCGTCTTGCCCGTGTTATTGGGTCCGGCAAGGACTATGTGTCCGGGCAATTCGAAAGTCACTTCATCGAATCTTTTGAAGCGCCGAATGACGACTTTGCTTATCACTGATTCGCCTCGCTCAAATTCTTTATCACCATTAGCTCATTGCCCCTGTCATCTATCACCTTGACTGCGACCTGAGCGTGTTCGCCGGGTTCGAAGGGCGCGCTCGTCTTCCCCGCAAGATGATCCCAGACGCCTTTTTCGTATTCGCCTTTCAGAACTTTTTTCAAATTGTCCCAAGCGCCCGTGCGGGGAAAGAACGCCTGCGATACGTGAAAGCATAGTCCGTTGTAGTCGACATCCAGAAACCATGCGGGCACGTCGTCGCCGCTTCGATGGTCGACTTCCATAGTCACAGGGTCGAACACATCGAAGCCAATCAGCGTCACCTGATATTGATCGGGCGCGGTTTTGGTTTTAGGCTTTCGCTTTTTGATTTCGATCTCAGGCAGACCGCATACGCTGAATATCTGACTGCTGCGCATGTTCTTGAGCAGGTCGCCCATCAGAAGGTCGGGCGTTGCCTGAACGTAAGTCGCGGGAAGGCCCACCACGTCGGCGCACTTTTCTATAAGCTCGCGGGCGTTCGGCTGTATGGCGAAGCCTATGACGTATAGGTGCGTGTAGCTCTTTGCGTAAGCCTCGCGCGCCGCTTCGTAGACCAGTTTTTCGCTGACCGCGCCGTTTTCGGGACCGAATACTATGGCTACGGTTTTTTGCGAGAGCGGCAGCAGGTCGGCATTCTTTTCTGCGGCCTCCTGTACCACTTCATGAAGCGTGGGCGACTGTCCGTTCGAGGTTGCATCGACGAGGGCTTCGGCTGAAAGCGATAGAGTTTTTGCCGGGATGCGGACGTTTTTGAGCGTGACCGTGCGATTTCCTTCGAGCCTGAGAATGGGGCTTCGGCTAAGGACTTCGAGCATGCGGTCGACGAAGCCGCCGTAGGATTCAGCCGCGCTTTCGGAGGAATCCTCTATGCCGTCGCCTTCCCAATCGACGGGAGTCGGAATCGTGGCCTCGAATGAAAACCCTCCTGTCACGCGGGTGACGTTGTTTTTGATTTCGGGCCGGTCGACTAAAACCTCTTCGGCGAAAGGCTCGTCGTTGGCGATTGCCTTGAGCGTGATGTGCGGAACGATGCCGCCTGTCTCTTCGCCCTTCCTGTTCTGCTTGCGCTTGTAGACGAATCCACCGGCGGGTCCGCGCGCTTCATCCTTGAGTTCGTAATAAGGAAACGTCGCCGTCAGCAGCCTTTGCCTTGCGAGCGCGAGCGGTACGCGGCTCGTATCGATGGTTATCCACCGCCGCCCCCATTGCTCTGCAACATAGGCGGTCGTCCCAGAGCCGCAGGTCGGATCAAGCACGAGGTCGCCGGGGTCTGTCGTCATCAGGATGCAGCGTTGAATTACTTGAGGAGAAGTTTGTACAACATACATGAGTTCTACACCCAATTGGGTAGATTCCCAACGATCTGTTAGGGGTACAACAGGGAAGTCTTCTACGAATCTACGATAACGCAACACCTTTCCCATAACTTCAATCCGCTCTTTTTGTGCAAGTCTTTTAAGACCCTCGACAGAAGTTTTCCAGTGAGTCCCAGAGCGAGAGCGATATATCTTGCCGTCGAATTCGAAGTCCTGCGGACTGCTTGTTTCACCATCAGATAAAAGGCTTGTAAGCTGATATCTTTTCCCATCGGGCATGGGCGCATTGCCGGAAATTTCATCTCGGGAGAGGCGGCGTGTAGAGCCATTATCCAAAAGTATCTGGTCATACCTATCCAATGTCGTATCACCAACTTCTCTTCTGATATATAGTTGGTTATATTTGATGCGTTCTATGTCTCGTGCATACCAGATAAGATAATCGACTGTGGAAGCCAGTAACTTAGCCGATGCCCCTCCTGTTTTTTGAAAGCTAATGATACACGCGAAATTCTCCGCCCCGAATACTTCGTCCATCACCTCGCGGACGTGATGCAGATTTTCGTCGCTGATCTGAACGAATAGGCTGCCGCTCGGATGCAATAGCTCGCGGCTCAATAACAATCGGTCGCGCAGGTATGTCAAATATGAATGCAGTCCGAGTTCCCATGTGTCTCGATACGCCTGAACCATCTCAGGCTCGCGCGTCATGTCTTCGTCGTCGTTGTGCTTCACGTCGCGGCGGCGCACGAAGGGCTGAAAATTGCTCCCGAACTTCACTCCATAAGGCGGGTCTATGTAGATCATCTGCGCCTGCCCGCCGAGACCTTCATAACGCAGCAGCGAGTTCATCACGACTAGCGAATCGCCCAGCATCATGCGGTTGACCCAATCGTCCTTGTACTCGTAAGCCTTCAACACCTGATCGCTCACCGAATGCCTCGGATCGCCGTAGAGATCGAACAACGCAAGCTGCCTGTCGCTCCTGTGCCCCTTGAGCGTCGCGATTATCGCCTTCGTCGAAAGCCGCTCATGCACGAACAGCGGCAGAGTAGGCACGTCGAAAGAGAGCCGCTCGGCCTTGCCCGCCCAGTTGAGAAACGGACGGCTGAACGCCTTCAACCTTTTGAGCGCCTCTTCCGCTTTCACCAGATCGCCGCCTTCCGTTATTCGACGGAGTTCTTCCATCACGCCTTGAATCAAAGCTTTGTTTTCTTCAGTCAGATCATCGGCGGCGAGTTTGCCATCGATAAATTCCGAGAGCTTCTTTCTGAAGTCCGACACTTCGTTTTCGATTAAGGCCAGGAGTTCTTCTCCCTGTTCGCGCGCGGGGTTCTGACCGTCCCAATCGAGCGCGGGCGAAAGGGATGAATCGTAGCTGTATCGGGCGGGCGGCTTCTTCTTTTTGAACTGCGTTTGAGTCCCCACATCGGGCCGCATGGGACTGTCCGAATCTATATGCCTGTAGGACTCGACGCGGGTCGTTGTCGAGCGTTTGTTTCTAGCCATTCTCTTTCATCTCCGACGACTGCGCCTGAGACAAAGGATTATATTCCCGACCTCTTGCAAGCAGTCATTCGAGCGCAAGCCGATGGTTCTGCATTGTATCAACCCGGCGATTCGGGCCGCAAATCCGCCGGACCTCGATTCTATCGCGTCACGCTATAGGGTGAAGTGACCGGTCAGGCAGCGCCACGGAAGCAACTCGAAATTCAACAGGGCCGCCAGGGCGATCGCGCCTGGAACCGGTTGCCCCTCTCGAATATTGAACTTATAATGCTACCCACTTCGGGGCGAAGGGAGGTTCGAACGTGATGAGATGGCGAAGCCTTTTTTCCGCGCTCGTATTCCTGTTGCTGCCGCTCGCTGCCGCTGCAGCGCAAAACAACATCATTCGCGGCAAGGTGCGTTCGACCGGCGGCACGACGCTCAACAACGCCATCGTCGAACTGAAGATGGGCGGCGGCGGCATATTGAGCCAGACCGTTACGAACAACGAGGGGAATTTCGCATTTTCGAATCTCGTCAGCGCCGAATACGAGGTCGAAGTCACTCTCGCAGGGTATCAGTCTGCGGCTCAACTCGTTCGATTCAACTACGCGCCCTCGGAACAATTTCAGGAAATCCTCAACATAGAGATCGTGCTCAAACCCAAGCCGGAAGCAGCGATTGCCGCGCCCGGCGTGAGCTTCGCGCAGGAAGTCCCGCAGGCCGCGCGCGAAGCTTATGAAGAGGGCATGGCGAAGCTGCGCGAAGGAAAATCCGAAGAAGGCATCGCGCTGTTGGAAAAAGCCATAGCGCATTTCAAGGATTACTTCGCCGCGCACTTCGCGCTTGGAACGGAGTTCTGTAGAATCGGCAAAGACAGGGAAGCTCTTCAGTCGCTTGAGCGCGCCCGCCAGATAAACGATCGCGAGGCGAAAGTCTATCACCTGTTCGGCATGCTGATGGCCAGACAAGAGAAGTTCGCCGTCGCCGAGTACGCCTTCAGCGAGGCGATACATCTGGACGGCAACAACGCCTCTTCGCATTTTTACAGAGGCATCGTGCTGATAGAGATAGCCTTACGTCTGAGCGACCGGAAGCAGCGCGCGGACCATCTGAGCGAGGCTGAAAAAGAGATCGACCGCGCCTGGGAGTTGAGCAACCGGCGGATGACGGACGTGTACTTGCAGCGCGCCCGCATATACGAACAGCGGGGCGAAAAAGAGGACGCCGCCCGCGCGCTCGAAAATTATCTCAAAGCCGAACCTCGCGCCAAAAACGCCGCCGCCATCCGCGAGGCGATAGCGAGGCTCCGCGGCAAAAAAAAATAAATGAGGAAGAATCGCAGATAAGATAAATGCCTGCCTCTTCAACCTAAATTCGCGGTAAATGACAGTAGCCCTCTATATTTTCAAAGCCCTTCCGTCAATCGGCGAAGGCGGAAAACAAGGTCTTCAAATATAGCCAGGGCCGTTTGTCAAAATCTGCTATTTCGAAACACCCTGTTAAAACATTGGCCGCGATTTATGCCTCTAACTCCTGTCTATACCCTCCGATCCCCTGATTTCCACACCCACTCGCCTATTTTTAAGCAAGTTTTAACATTTAATTTACATTCATGTAACGCCCGGCATCTATACTCGTCATTTCGTAAGTTGCCCCCGGCTCAGGGGCGGTTTGTATATGAAACAGGCTTCTGCAACACTCTGCAATAAACCGCCGTTGTAACCGGTTGAAAATTCGAGGGCGGTTCTTTTCAAACCCGAACCGGGACCAGGCTAGACTGGGATAGAAAATCAAAACCATGCTTGACTATAAAAACACCCAAAGGAGAATGCAGTGAAATATCTCGCAAAAACGGCCCTTTCAGGAGCTTTGGCTCTCCTGCTCGTGGTCGCAAGCTGCGGACCGAAAAATGGCTCTGGTGTCATCAAGATCGACGGTTCGAGCACCGTCTTTCCGCTATGCGAAGCGGTCGCCGAAGAATTTCAAAAACATAAACAAGGCAAAGTGAAGGTGACTGTAGGTATTTCCGGCACGGGCGGCGGATTCAAGAAATTCGTCCGCGGGGAGACCGATATCTCCAACGCCTCTCGGCCCATCCTCAAAGAAGAGATGGACCAGGCAAAAGCCAATGGCATCGAGTATATCGAGTTGCCCGTATGCTTTGACGCGCTGACCGTGGCCGTGAATCCCCAGAACGATTGGGTAAGCTCGATGACGGTCGAGGAGTTGAAGAAGATATGGGAGCCGGATGCTCAGAGTAAAATCACTCGATGGAACCAGATTCGGCCCGAATGGCCCGATGAAGAAATAGTGCTTTTCGGCGCAGGAGCCGATTCCGGCACGTTCGACTATTTCACAGAAGCTATAGTAGGCAAAGCCAAGTCGAGTCGCGGCGATTTCACGGCGAGCGAGGATGACAACGTGCTGGTCCAGGGCATGGCCGGAAGCAAGTACGCGCTCGGCTATCTGCCTTACTCTTACTACTCGGCGAACTCTTCCAGATTGAAGGCGCTCGCCATACAGTGGGACGAGAACTCGGTCAAAGAGCCTGTCATGCCCACGCTTGAAAACGTCCTTCAGGGAACCTATAATCCGCTTTCGCGTCCGCTCTTCATATACATAAATCGCAAGGCGATGGAGAAGCCCGAGGTCAGGGAGTTCGTCGAGTTCTTTCTAAACAACGCCGCGAAGCTTGCGCAAGAGGTCAAGTATCTCCCGCTGCCGCCTCGCGCTTATGAACTCGCCCTGGAGCGATTCCGCAAAGAGGACATCGGCACGGCCTTCGGCGGCACCCCCGAAGTGGGGCTGCAAGTAGAAGAGATACTCACCCGGACGCCAAAGCATTAGTCAGCAGAAACGATGAACGATTCAAGGTAAACGATGAGCGCGGAACAGCGGAACTCCGGTGAATCATATCATCGTTTCTGTGAGTCGTTCCGTTTGAAAGAGCGAAGAAATGTCAGACAGCGCCCCAACCGATCAGGCGATCCCTAAAGGCAATCCCAACCCTCTTCTATATGGGAAGTCTTCTGCGGCCAGGAAGTTGCAGTATTGGAAAGAGCGCATAATAGAGTCTCTGCTCTTCCTCGCCGCCTTCTCCTCTGTAGCCATAACTCTCGGAATCGTCGGCACCCTCATTTACGAATCTTCCACCTTCTTCGCTCACGTCTCTGTTGGAGAATTTCTCACAGATACGATGTGGACGCCGCTCTTCGAAAACGCGCGCTTCGGGATAATGCCTCTCGTGGCCGGAACTCTCGTAACGACCATCGTGGCGCTTGCGGTGGCCCTGCCCATAGGCACGATCGTCTCGATTTATCTGAGCGAATTCGCGCCTTCGGCGGTAAGAGAAGGCATCAAGCCCGCGCTCGAACTTCTGAGCGCGGTGCCTACTGTGGTCTACGGCTATTTCGCTTTGCAGTTCGTCGCGCCGCTTCTGCAAAAGATTATTCCGGGCCTGCCGACATTCAATATGTTGAGCGCCGGAATGGTCATGGGAATCATGATAATCCCTTACGTCAGTTCCTTGAGCGAAGACGCGATGCGGGCCGTGCCCATGTCGCTGCGCGAAGGAGCTTACGCGCTCGGGGCCAACCGTATAATCACGGCCTTCAGGGTCGTTTATCCGGCGGCCTTTTCGGGAATAATCTCCTCCTATATTCTGGCGATCTCGCGCGCCGTAGGCGAGACGATGATCGTCGCAATCGCCGCAGGCTTGCAACCAAACCTGACCGTAGACCCGACCGAGCCGGCCGCGACCCTCACCGCCTATATCGTCCAGGTCAGTCTCGGCGACCTGCCGCACGGCAGCATCGGCTATCAATCGATCTTCGCGGCGGGGATCACGCTTTTCGTCATGACGCTGGCTTTCAACATCATCGGCTACATCCTCAGAAAGCGATTCCGGGAGGCGTACTGAAATGGCCGATCTCAACCGTATAATCAGGCGGCGCAAGCGCCAGGACTTCATCTTTAAGATCATAGGCATCTCCTGCATGCTCATAGGAATAGTGACTCTGCTCGCGCTGCTCATCGATCTTGCCCTTGACGGGTTGCCGCGCCTCACCTGGCATTTCCTCACTTCATTCCCCTCGCGTTTCGCTTCGCAGGCCGGAATACTCTCTTCCTGGGTCGGGACGTTGCTTGTGATGCTCGTGACGGCGATGACCGCTGTTCCTCTCGGAATAGCGGCGGGCGTCTACCTTGAAGAGTATGCGCGCAAGAACCGGCTGACGGGCTTTATAGAGATCAACATAGCCAACCTGGCCGGCGTCCCTTCGATAATCTACGGTTTGATGGCTCTGGGGCTTCTGGTCTATCAGTTTCAACTGGGGCAGAGCGTCCTTGCGGGCGGGCTGACGCTTGCCTTTCTGATTCTGCCGATAGTCATAGTGGCTACACGCGAAGCCCTGCGCACCATCCCGCAGAGCATGCGCGACGCGGCCTACGCGCTCGGCTCCACCAAATGGCAGGTCGTGCGCCATCACCTGCTGCCTTACTCCATAGGCGGAACCCTGACGGGAGTCATAATCGCGCTCTCTCGCGCCATAGGCGAGACGGCTCCTCTTATTACTATAGGAGCTTTGACCTTCATAGCCTTCCTGCCCCCTGCGCCCGTGCAAGGCGAAGCGCCGTTCGTAACTTTCGACTGGGTATGGTCTCCGTTTTCCGTGCTGCCCATACAGATGTTCAACTGGGTCTCGCGGCCCGACAGAGAGTTTCTGGCAAACGCGGCCGGCGCGGGCTTTTTGCTGATAATCATAACTCTGTCTATGAACGCCGTTGCAATTCTGATAAGGTATAGAGTTCGCAAACGCATCAAGTGGTGACAGGTCGCCATGATGGACATGAATCTTACAGACGAAACGGGGAGCGGCCCGCAAACACAGGCCGCGAAAGAAGCCCCCAAGCCGCCTGAAATCGCCCCCTCGCGCGAAACGATTGCGAGCGAAGCGACCGCTCAGGAGTCGTTTCCCCCCGCAAAGGCGGAAGTTCGAGGATTGAACTTTTTTTACGGGAAGGCCCAGGCGCTCAAAAGCGTCAACCTGACGTTTTCCGAAAACAGGGTGACAGCCATCATAGGGCCTTCCGGGTGCGGGAAGTCTACCTTGCTCCGATGCTTCAACCGCATGCATGACCTCTACCCGGAGACACGCTACGAAGGCAAGATCACTCTGGAGCCGAGCGGCATAAACATCATAGGCCCGGAGACCGACCCCTTAGAGATGCGCATGCGCATAGGCATGGTATTTCAAAAGCCGAACGCCTTCCCGAAATCGGTCTTCGAAAACGTGGCCTTCGGGCTCAGGATGCAGGGAGAGGCCAAATCCTCGATAGAAGAAAAAGTCGAGAGCGCCCTTCGCGCAGCCGCGCTCTGGGACGAGGTCAAGGACCGTATGAAGGACTCGGCTTATGCCCTGTCGGGCGGGCAACAACAAAGGCTTTGCATAGCGCGTGCGCTGGCGACAGACCCTGAGATTCTGTTGTTCGACGAGCCGACTTCGGCCCTCGACCCTATCGCCACCGCGCGAATCGAGGAATTGATAGCCGAATTGAAAGAGCAGGTGACGATAATCATCGTCACGCACAATCTTCAGCAGGCGGCGCGCGTATCCGACTATACGGCCTTCATGTACCTCGGCGAGTTGATCGAGGCAGGGCCTACGAAGAAGATCTTCGAAGACCCGTCGAACAAACTCACGGACGAGTACATCACGGGCGATTTCGGATGAGAAGCAAGCGTCGGTAGCCGATTGGCGGACTGCTTGGAGAACCTGAGCACGAAATAAAATTTCGGTCGAGGGCGAACAACGAGAAATGGAGCAGGAGGACAAGGAGATGCAAGGCGCGAGCGCGGTCGGGAAGTTGACTCGGACGCCCGTCTCATTCAAAGAGAAAACGGCCGTCCCGGAAGACTCCGTAACCGGCAGAGCGCAGGAGGCGAAGATCGCCATCGAGAAGTTGAATTTTTATTACGGACACGTTCGCGCGCTTAAAGATATATCTCTCGCCATCCCGCCGAATAGGGTGACGGCGTTCATAGGCCCTTCCGGGTGCGGCAAGTCGACTCTGATTCGCACTCTCAACAGAATGAACGAGGTAATACCCGACACTCGCGTCGAAGGCCGCATACTGATAGACGGCGCGGACATATACGCCTCTTCGACAGATGTCGCCACGTTGCGAAGGCGCGTGGGCATGGTCTTTCAAAAGCCGAATCCATTCCCTCGTTCCATCTTCGAGAATGTCGCCTATGGCCTGCGGATCAATGGGATCGCAATGGGTAAAGCGGAACTCGCCCATGCGGTCGAAGCAAGCCTGAGAGCCGCCGCGCTCTGGGACGAGGTGAAAGACCGGTTGAAGGAGCTGGCCTTCGGGCTGTCGGGCGGGCAGCAGCAAAGGCTCTGCATAGCCCGCGCGCTCGCCGTCGAACCCGACATCCTTTTGATGGACGAACCGACTTCGGCCCTCGACCCGATGGCCACTCAGAAGATAGAAGAACTCATGGTCGAATTGGCGTCGAACTACACCATAGTGGTCGTCACGCACAACATGCAGCAAGCGGCCCGCGTGTCGGATATGACGGCGTTCTTCTGGCTCGGAGAGATGATCGAATTCAACGCGACCGAGAAGATATTCACCAAGCCCGACAACCAGATGACCGAAGATTATGTCACAGGCCGGTTCGGATGATAGCGGAGTATAAGAGATGCATAGAAGATTGATAGAAGACGACCTGGCCGGGATCCGCGACAAGCTGCTTATAATGGGCGGCGCAGCCGAAAAATCTATCATGCTCTCCATGAGGGCGCTGCTTGAGCGGGACTCGGAACTTGCCGAGAGCGTTATTCGAGAAGACGACGAGATCGATCAGTTGGAACTCGAAATAGACCGTATGTGCGTCGACATACTCGTCCTCAAACAGCCTGCGGCTTCCGACCTCCGCTTCGTCGTTTCGGTAGCGCGCACGGCTCCCACGGTCGAGCGCATAGCAGATCATGCAGTCAACATCTCGAAGCACGCGCTCGCGCTCAATGACGAGCCGTCGCTCGATCTACAGATAGACCTCTCCCGAATGTCGGGAATCGTTCAGGAGATGCTCATCGAAGGGTTGGACGCTTTCACTTCGGGCGACCCTGAACGCGCTCGCGCGACCATAGCGCGCGATGATGAGGTCGATTCGCTTTACGATCTGCTTTACGCGCGGGTGATCGAAGTCATGGCGAGCGACCCCTCGGTGGTCGCTCGCGGAGCGCAGTGGCTCTTCGTCCTCAAACACCTCGAACGCATCGCGGATTATGTGACCAATATATGCGAACAGATCATATACATGGCCAGGGGCCAGGTCATCAAACACACGATATGGTAGCAGACGGCAAGCCTTCCCGGATTCGAAGCATCGTGATCGTCGAAGACGACGAAGACATAGCCGACTCCATACGCTACAACCTGGAGCGCGAAGGCTTCCGCGTCCGCGTCGCTTCGACGGGCGAAGACGGGCTCAACCTGATACTGGATCGCTCGCCGAGCCTGATTCTGCTCGACCTGAACCTGCCCTATATGAGCGGGTTCGAGATGTGCCGCCGCCTGCGCGCCGAAGCCGCCACCGCGCGCGTGCCCATATTGATGCTGACGGCCCGGACGGGCGAATCCGACAAGGTGCTCGGATTGAATCTCGGCGCGGATGATTACATTACGAAGCCTTTCGGGATGCTCGAACTCGTGGCCCGCGTAAACGCCATCCTGCGGCGAACCGAAGGCCGGGCCAACGCAAGTCATGTATTCGATGACGGCGTACTCAGAATAGACCCTGAGACCTTCAGGGTACTCTACAAGGGGAAGGATATAAGGCTCACGCGCAAAGAATTCGCGCTCATTCTGGAACTGGCGCGCAATCAGGGCAAGGTTCTGAGCCGCGAGATGCTGCTCGACCGTGTGTGGGGAATGAATTACTACGGCGATTCGCGCACGCTCGACGTGCATATCAGGAGGCTCAGGCAGAAGATCGGCGATCCGGCATTGATCGAGACATTGACGGGCATCGGCTATCGGCTCGTCGCATCAGATTCAAGCAGGGGAGCGGAGGAGCAGAAGAGCAGAGGAGCAGGGGAGAACGAAGCAGGGGAGCAGGGGAGCAGGGGAGCAGGGGAGCTATAAAGACAGTGAAGTCAGATCCCTATCACCCCGCACCCCTGCACCCCTGCATGTTTTCACCCCTGCACCCCTGCATGTTTTCACCCCCGCTCCCCTGCACCCCCGCACCCCTGCTTGACTGAGATGGCCGAAGATACGAACAAGTTATTGTCGGCAGTGCTTGCGGCCATGCGCGAGGGCGTTTTGATAGTACACTCGCGCATGGAGATCGTTCTCTACAACGATGCCGCCGCCCGCATATTCAGGCTGCCGGAACCGACATCTCCGGTCGGGCTGCCGACGAAGCCCGCGCAAATCCCGGTCAAAAGCGCGGGCGGCCTTTCCGATGCGAACCGCCAACCTGCGGTCTCAGGCCGCCAGTCCCGCCTGCGCCTCGTCGATGCCACGCGAGACCCTGCGATCAACGACACTTTCCGAAAGGCCCTCGACCGCCGGGAGACTCTCGACGCGCGCCTTGAGATGGTCGGCAGCACGATCAAATGTTTCTACCTGCATGTGTCGCCGCTCGGCAACGATCTGGCGGTCGGCATCTTTTCCGATGTGACCGAACTTGAGAGACTGGAGCGGGTCCGCAGAGAATTTTTCGCCAACCTCTCGCACGAACTGCGGACTCCCCTTACGGCGATTCTCGCTTATGCCGAGACGCTGCTGAACGGCGCTCTCGATGACCTTGAGAACCGAAGGCAGTTCGTCGAAAAACTCCACAAGCATGCTTCGCGCATGAAGGAACTCATATCCGATATCTCCGATCTGTCGGCCATCGAGTCGGGGGCCGTGAAGCTCGCGCCCGGACCCGTGCGTTTGCGAAGCGTAGTGGCCGACGTTATCGCGCTTGCAGAGGCGCGAGGCCGTCCCTCCCGAGTCTCGCTACGGGTATCGATTCCCGATGATTTCGTGGTTCAGGCGGACAGAAGCCGACTGGAACAAATTCTCTACAACCTCATCGATAACGCGATAAAGTTCAACAAGGAAGGCGGTGAGGTGACCGTATCGGCTTCGGAGCGAGAGCGCAAGGTAACGATAGATGTCGAAGACACAGGGGTGGGAATACCGGAATCTGATTTGCCCCGCATATTCGAGCGTCTCTACAGGGGAGACAAGTCGCGCTCGCGCAAGGCCGAGGGCACGGGTCTCGGCCTTGCGATAGTCAAACATCTCGTGCAGGCGCACGGCGGCGAAATCTCTGCAACGAGCGTCTTCGGCAAAGGCTCCCGCTTCACTTTCACCCTGCCCGCATCAACCTCAAAAGCGGAGGAAGAGAACGATGCGGCACCCTCACTCGCTCCCCTGATCTGACCACCTTTCTGCCGCACTTGCAAACCTCCCGCGAGACCTTTGGGAGGTTGTAACAAGAAGGTTAACGATCAAGCGATTAAAGCCAATTAATCTTGATTGATAGCGACCTGGCTCGCAGGTTCGGCAAGCCCAGATTTAATTTGAAGTTCATATCCATTTAACGGTAATTTAATTCCACTCCAATATAATCCCACCTTCGCGGCCGCCATAAGAATAGAAGCAAGGTTGGAAGTCGGTACAAATGATTCACCCGGTTACTTCACTCAGGGTCAGGCTATACGTGTATAGATCGATAGGAGAAAAAATGACCGCATTTTTTAGGAGCTTCATATCCATCCTTTGTATTTCGTCGTTTGTCTTCTGCCTTTATCCCAACGCCCTCGCAGGCCAGCAGAATGGCAGATCCGGAAAGATACAGGGCGGCGTCTACAACGTCGCGAGCGGCGACCTTCTGGTCAAAGCGGGTGTCGAAGTGGTCGGGACGGGGCTTACGACTGAGACCGGAGTCGACGGGACTTACTCTCTGAACCTTGAGCCGGGCACATACACCGTGCGCTTCTTCAAACAGGGGTTCAAGGACCAGACCATAGAGAACGTCACAGTCGCTGCGGGCCAGGCGACCGACCTCGATACGACCATATCTCCGGTCGGCTACGAGTTGGGGGAGAGCGTCGAGGTGAAGGCGGAAAATACCAACCAGCTTACGGCGGCGCTTGAGGACCGGAAATCGGCGACGACCATATCCGACACCCTGTCGCAGAGAGAGATCAGCCAGGACACGGCTTCGAGCGCGGCGGGCGTGCTTCAACGCGTGCCCGGCATCACGCTCGTCGACCGCTTCGTATTCGTGCGCGGGCTGGGCGAGCGATACAGCAATACTTCGATGAACGATTCGGTACTGCCGACCACTCAACCCGACCGCAAAGTCGTGCCGATGGATCTGGTCCCCGCAAACCTCTTACAGAGCGTCAAAATCCTCAAGACATTCACTCCCGATCAGCCGGGCGAATTCTCCGGCGGACTTGTGAAGCTCGAAACCATCGACCTTCCGAAAGCGGCTTCATTGACGGCCTCTTATTCTCTCGGCTTCAACTCTCAGACGCACGGCGAAGACTTCCTCGCGTACCCCGGCGGCGGCCGCAGGGACTTCTTCGGATTCGGGCGCAGCGCGCGCGAGCTTCCGGCGGCGATCCCTGAAAACGAGCGAGCGGTGCGAGGCAATATCTTCTTGCCCGGAGGCTTCACCGCCGCGCAGTTGCAAGCCCTCGGACAGTCCTTCGAAAACGTATGGGATCCGCGCGTAGAGGATGCTCGTCCGAATCAGAGATGGAGCGTATCGGGCGGAAACGCCTTCGGCAAGTTCGGACTCGTGGGCGCTCTGAGCTTCAAGAACGATCTCGAAAGCCGCGACGAGAGAAGGATATTCTACCGGGTGGGAAGCGCCGGTTCGATCACGCCTCGAAACGATTACGATTATACTTCGAGTGTGGAACTTGCGAGGCTCGGCCTCGTTCTCAACACCTCTTACAAGATAAACGGGAACCATCAAATATTCTTCAAGAACTTTCTGACCAACCAGGCGACCGACGAGACGCGCATATTTCAGGGATTCAACGACGACCGCCGCACCGACCTTCTCAACACGCGCCTGCGCTACATAGAAGAGAGAATCTACACGGGCCAGGTGTCGGGGACGCACATCCTGCCCTGGTTCAAAGACAACGTGTTCGCGTGGCGCTACACCTTTTCACGGGCGACGCTCGACGAGCCGGACCTGCGCGAATCGCTCTACGAACTGGATCCGACTACGGGCGAGTTTATCTACTTCAATCAGACGCAGAGCCTGTTTCGGCTCTTCAACGAGATGCGCGAGAACATACGCGAGCCTGCGGCCGATTTGTCGAAATACTGGTTCTTCAGCGGGTTCTCGCTCAATACGAAAGCTGGGTTCAGCCTGATAGACCGCGACAGGGTGTTTGATTCGCGCCGCTTCCGGTTCGCCCCGCGCTCGGTCGTCGGCGTGGATTTCACTCAGCGGCCCGAACAGCTTCTCCAATCCGAAAATATCAATCCCGACCTCTTCGAGATTCGCGAAGAGACGCGCACGACCGATCACTTCGACGCGATACACAACATATCGGCCTACTACCTCATGGCCGACTTCACCATGAAGCGATGGCGCTTTATAGGCGGCGCGAGGG
Source organism: Blastocatellia bacterium (assembly GCA_022615215.1). GTDB lineage: Bacteria > Acidobacteriota > Blastocatellia > UBA7656 > UBA7656 > JAKEHD01. The sequence continues at coordinate 2,429 of JAKEHD010000276.1, read as the reverse complement.
TCGAGTATTCCGATCAGGTCGTGCAGACTTTCGAGCCGTTCAGAGTGACCTCCGATTCCAGCTTTGCGAAACTGAAAGACAGAGATGTTCTGCCGAGTTTCGGCGTCGCTTACGCCTTGAAGAACGGCGAGATGAATCTCCGCGCGGGCGCGAGCCGTACCGTCACTCGTCCGCAATTCCGCGAGTTAAGCCCGTTCGAGTTCACGGATGTAACGGGAGGGTTTTCGGTCGTCGGCAGCCCCGGTCTCGTGCGCACGTTGCTTACAAACTACGATGTCCGATGGGAGTGGTTCTTTTCGACGAACCAGCTCCTCGCCCTGAGCGTCTTTCACAAGGAGATAGACAACCCCATAGAGACGGTCATAGAGCCGACGGCGCAATTGCGCAAATCGTTCCGCAACGCCGACTCGGCGCGCAATACGGGATTTGAAATCGAGACTCGCAAAAATCTGGGCGACCTGTGGCAGTGGTTGGAGAACGTCTCCATCAACGCCAACTACACTTACGTCCGGTCTGACGTACAGATAGGCGAGCAGACGCTCGTCGTGCTCACGACGCTCGACCGCGCGCTCGTCGGGCAAGCCGAGAATGTCTTCAATCTCGTGCTCAATCACGAACTACCGCGTTACAGCTTCGAGTGGAGGGCGCTGTTCAACTACACGGGCGAGTACATAATCGATGTCGGAGCGCTTGGACTGCCCGACATTACCAAGCACGGCCGTCCGCAACTCGATATGTTGTTCTCGAAAGGTTTCGGAACTGAGAACAGGTTGCGGGCCGAATTCACCATGAAGAATCTGCTCAACCGGCAGGTCGATCTGCGGGAAGGGAGCCTCCCATTCCAGGTTTACAGAAATGGGAGGGAATACAGTTTCGGCGTTTCATACAGGTTCTTCTGAAACTCAATGGCCGGTGGTCAGGGGCCAGGTCGTCAGTACCCCTGTAGAAGGCCCTGTGCCTTCCACTGTGAGGGAGGGTGGAACGCCGGCAACCGACCACCGATAAAAAGTATCTGCGGTCCCTGAATGAATACATTTATTGTGGATCGCCAAGAAAATTGCAGGAGGAGAACTATGACCCGTAAGTTAATCGTTGCAACTTTGATGGCTACTTTCGTGGCAGCTATATTTTGGGTATCTACCGCCACCACCGAGGCGCAGAACGTAATAGTTATCACGGCGGGCCAGTACAACAAGCGGAAACTCAAGGGCGGTAAGATGTATCTGCTACAGGGCGGAGTCTTCATCAATAACAAGCTGATCTGCAAGGGCGGCGCTCAGATTTTCGGCGACACCGGCTCGTTTCTAGTAGTAAACGGGAATATAAAGAGCAACGGCACATCAGCCGAAAAACCCGTCGTCTTCACGAGCGCGCAGGCCGTAGGCGAGCGAAGGCGTGGAGATTGGGGCGGCATAATCTTTAACGGCAACGCGCCCATCAATCTTCCGGGCGGAGTGGCCGAAGGCGAAGGCGGCACCGGGCAGTATGGCGGAACCGACCCGGATGACAACTCCGGCGAAATGAGATTCATACGCGTCGAATACGGCGGATTCCCGATCAGCCCCGACAATGAATTGAACTGCATAGCGCTCCAGGGTGTAGGTCGTGGAACGACCGTCGAATTCGTTGAGGCCGCCTTTGGGGGCGATGACGGCATAGAGATGTTCGGCGGGACGGTCAATCTCAGAAACGTCATCTCCGTCGGCGCATCGGACGATTCGATAGACTGGACCGACGGATGGACAGGCAATGTCCAGTTTGCGGTGGTCCAGCAGCGGGGCGACGAGGCCGACAATGGATTCGAAGCCGACAACAACGGTGAAAACAACGACCTGCTCCCGCGCTCGGCTCCGAGGATGTCCAATGTTACAATGATCGGCGCTCCCGACCCGGCCACAGGTCCCGGAAGCGACATCGGCATGCTGATCAGAGAGGGCACCGCCGGACAGTTCAGGAATTTCATCGTCATGGGCTTCAAGGACATAGGCATACAACTCGATCAGCAGGCCACCTTCGATCAGGTCGATAACGGATCGCTCGTCTTTCAATCCATAATCCTCTTCAACAACGGGCCGAACGGAAACCTCAATATCGCAAACGGCGATACGGCAAACGCCCTGGCGGCGATGCCTGGGATTATCGAGGTCGATCCTCAACTGACGGATCCCTTCAACGTGACTTTGCCCGACTTCCGTCCCCAGGCCGGTTCACCGGCTCTCGACGCCAATAATGTCGCTCCCGGATTCAATGATCCGTTCTTCACGGCAGCGCCCTACGTGGGAGCCTTCGATGCGAACGACGACTGGACCCTCGGATGGACCAAGTGGGTGTTTGGAAGCTAAAAAGAAGATACCATCGGCTTTAGCCGCATGGAGTTTCAGTTTTTACCTATGGGCAGCAGGTTAAAGAGAAGGGTATCGCAGGGTGTA
>JAKEHD010000275.1 GCA_022615215.1 Blastocatellia bacterium | reverse complement strand
TTGAAGGAAGTTCAGAGTCCACGCTTTAGCGTGCAGCAGCCTAAAGGCTGTACTCTGAACTTTAGACGAACTTCTCATTCCATGCCGCGCAGAGTATAACAGGAGGTTTATATGCGTATCCAAGTAAAATCGTTCGCTATATCTCTCGTGTCGACGATTCTGGTTTTTTCGGGCCTGCCCTTTTTGCCCGGTGTAAACGCTAAAGCAAGCGTGAGTTTCGGAGGCCCGCAAACCGCATCGCCTGCCCCTGCGCGCCGCGCTGTTATCGTAGGGATCGGCATATATAATCCCGACCAGGTAAAAGCGGAAGCTCGACCCAAAGGGTCTGTCAGGAAAGAGACTCCCCGGAGACAACCCGCACAGGCATCGAAAGGCGGCACAGGAGGGCGCAAACCATTCGCCAACCTCGATGGACCGAAGACCGATGTCGCCAAGATGAATGAAATTCTGAAAAACAGATTCGGCTTCACCCGAATCACCGAACTCAGGGATCAGCAGGCAACCCGCGCGGCCATCCTTCAGGCCATTCAGAAACACCTGATAGATGAAGCCTCTGAAGGAGACATCTGCGTTTTTTATTATTCGGGCCACGGCTCGCAGGTGAAGAATTCGAAGGGGGGAGAGGCAGACGGGATGGATGAGAGCATCGTTCCTGCCGATTACAAAACGGCTCCCGACATACGCGACAAGGAACTCGCCCGCCTGTTCCTGAAGGCGATGGAAAAGAAGGTGAAGTTGACCGTCATACTCGACAGTTGTCACAGCGGATCGGCCGCGCGCGGATACCCGCAGGAAGAGAGAACGAGAGCCGTCGATCCGGTCGTCGAGGATGCGAACGATCCGCCGGGATTCGATAAATCGCCCGAAGAACTCGGCGCTCTCGTGCTCTCAGCGGCTCAGGACAGGGAAGAAGCCAAAGAGAGACGCTACAAGGGCGTGTGGCGCGGCAATTTCTCCTACGCGCTCTCAGAGATTCTCAGCCAGCCCTCGGCGGCTTACCAGTCGACGGAGAGAATCTTTCAGATGGTCACGGGCATCATGAGGAGCGAGGGGGTCTCTCACCAACCCGTCCTTGCGGGCAACTCGGAGCGACGCAAGGGCGCTCTGTTCGGTAATGAGCTCGGCATCACAGGCGGTCCCGTCGCTTCGGTCGTGAAGAAGCTGGATCGTCCGAAAGTCGAATTACAGGGCGGCGTCGCTATGGGCATAAGGAAGGACACCGAACTAAAGTCGGTCGCAGGGGGCGAAAAACCCGTCCGGCTTCGCGTCACCGATGTAAAGGGTTTGAACACCTCCGAGGCGATGGTTATACAGGGCAGCGTAGATTCCCTCAAAGCAGGAGACCTCTTCGTCATCGATAGCTGGGTTGCGCCCGACAGCCCCGACCTGAGAGTCTGGATACCTGCGGCGCTTGCGAGCGACGAGCTTGACAGAATCGCGCGCGAGGTATCGGCCCTGCGCGGATCGGGTCGCATAGAATGGATCGCGGATCCTACTGTGAAAGCGCCCTCCCTCGTCGTCCAGTTCGAGCAGGGCGAATGGAAAAAGCTTTATCCGGGGGGAAACGCTGAAACGCTCGGACCCGCGCCGACAGTGAGCAATATAGCTTCAGACGCTTCGGCCCCCGCGTCTCTGTTCTTCAACATTCCGCCTTCGGATGATCTCCGCAAGGCCATCAAACTCGGTTCGGGCACCGAGCGGCGGGCTATCGAAATCACCCGTTCTCCGGGTGGCGCGGATTATATCCTCGCCGGAAGATTGGAGGGCGACAAACTTCAATATGCATGGGTGCGTCCCGGAGTATCTGCCGATGATATGGAGCGGGGCGGCAATCCGCTTCCCGTGCGAACGAGTTGGGTCGATGCGTCTGATCGTGGCGCAGCGACAAAGCTTGAAGAATACGCAGTCACCCTCAGCCGAATAAGAGCCTGGCATCAGGTTTCAGGCGGCCCAACCAATGATTTCCCTTACACGCTTGTGCTCAGGAACTCCAGAACGAAAGAGATCCTACGCGAGGCGGAAGGGCAGGATGGAAAAGAGCGGGTGGGCGAAGTGCGTGAGGGTGAAAAATATGATCTGGTGCTTATAGCCGACGAAGCTGCGCTCAAACGGCTTCAGGATGCAGGCCGCCGCGTCAGCCTCAGATGGGTCTATGTCTTTTCGATAGATACTCTGGGCAACAGCACTCTGTTGTTCAACGAGCGAGGAAACATCAATAATCAGTTCCCTGTGGTGTCTAACCTGCCTCCGCTCGAACAACCTAGAGAAATATTGCTTGGCGATGAAAGGATGATAGAGATGGGAGAGCCTTTCGGTCTCGACACATACATTTTACTGACGAGCGAGGAAGCAATCCCTGACCCATACATCTTGCAGTTTTCGGGCGTCGTAAGGCGCGGAAAAGGGACTGCCGACGATCCCAAATCTGCGAGGCTTTTTTCCGCGCTGGGAAGCGGCACGCGCGCACCAAAGGCATCGACTCCGCTCAACTGGTCGATAGACCGCTTCGTCCTTAGAAGCGTCGGCAAATCTCAATAGAGTGTTGATGCATATAATGCGCGCGGATGAAACGACGGTTTTGAGCGAAGATACCATTACCGCGCGCATTATAACGCGGGCGCGGTGCTTGCAGGCGATCCGTCGATCATTTTTCGCGTTCGCCTCGACCGGCGAAATGGACCGGTCTGGTTAAAGAAAGGAAGTCACATGAAACGCAATCTGAAACCCGGGATCACGATTCACAATCGCCGGCCGATCTTCTTTCAAAAGCTCCTGCTCGTCGTCCTCCTGCTTTCATTCGCGATCGCTCCGCCTTTTGCAAGGACCGATCACGCGATTGCGACGAATGCCGAGCGAGGGACTGAAGACCCGAACATCGCGCTGCTCAACGATGTGTGGGAGAAGGTGCTCGCAGTGGTAACGCCCCCTCCCGGTCTTCAGTGGCCGCCGAAGTTGCACGTCCTCACAGAGGATGACACAAAGCTCCTTGAATCGCTCACCCGGCGAGAGATGCCCCGCGATGTGCCGAACGCTTTCGCGACCGTCTGCTCCGACTCTCGATTGGCGTTCTGCTCAGGCCCGGTCGTTTGCGTGAATCGCGCGCTGCTCGAACGCATCGTCGACGGAAACACCCATCGGCTGGCATTCATCCTCGGTCATGAGATTTCTCACCTGACGCTCGGTCATGCGCGCCCCCGGCGCGGGAGGGCGCGCAGCGAAATTCTCGAAACGGTCTTTTCCAGAGAGAAAGAGATCGCAGCCGACAAGAGCGGCATAGAAGCGGCCCTGGCCGCCGGTTATTCCTTGAGCGAGGCCCTGAGCGCGCCGAGGCAATTCATCGAACTCGGCATGGAACACCCGCCCCTCTGGCCTTCGACCCATCCTTCGTGGACTCAACGGCTGGCGCGGCTCGATAAAGAGCGCGCAGGGCTTTGGCGACAGATGGGGGCTTTCAATAACGGCGTGATGTTTCTAAGCATAGAACAGTACGCTTCGGCCGAGAGGTGCTTCGAGGCGGTCGTCAGGGAGTTTCCCGACTGCACGGAGGCGCAGGCAAACCTCGGATACGCGCGCCTGATGCAGTATTGCGACCTGCTGACCGAAGACGACCTGAAAGATTTCGACATAGGCCACATAATGATCGGCGGTTTCTACGGTCGCCCCGATACGCTGATCGAAAAGAGCAGAGGTAAAAACAGAGACCTCTGGATGAAGGCTGTTGAATCGCTGGAGGAAGCTCTCCGACTCAACCCCGATCTCGCGCTGGCAAAGGCGAACCTCGGCATAGCCTACCTTGTTCATCCCGAAAAACAGGATATAGAGAAGGCCGCCCGGTATCTGGAAGAAGCCCGCGCGCTGACGGCGAAGGGAGCGAGCCGGATGATGCGGGCGCATGTGCTGGTCAATCTCGGCGTGGCCGAGCTTGCGGCGGGGAAGATGGACCTGTGCGATCAGCATCTCAATCAGGCTTTCAGCCTTGCGGGCGACCATCCCGTAATAAAGGCGACCATTTTTTACAACCACGCGCTCTTGCAGTTGAAAAAGGGAGAGGGCGGAAAAAAGCGCGATGCGACGACGGCGCTCGCAGGTTTTCTTCAAGCCACGAGCCCTGCCTCGATTTGGTGGAAGCTCGGGTTCGAGCAATTCTCGAAGCTCTGTTCGGAGCAGAAGGTTCGGTGTCTGACCAGAGAAGAGGCCCTCGCCAGAGTAAGGCCGCCTCTTCGACCCGTCCCATCGGTCAGGACGGGAAAAGGAATCGATTTGCAGTTGGGCGATTCGATGGATGATGTGCAGAAGCGACTCGGCAATGCGTCGCCGGTGCCCGTAGTAAGAGGCTCGAATCTCAAGCGATTATATTACCCTGCGAGCGGAGTCGAGGTGACAGGCAATGAAGAGGTGCTTGCGATCGCGCTCAAGGGGCGAGCCGCGCCCGCGCTCGAATTGCAGAGAGTGGGCATAGGCGGCGGAAAAGTGACTCTGCGAGTGGGAATGACCGCTCAGAGGTTGACGCAGATACTCGGGCCGCGATTCGCCGCGACGACGATCTTCAACCCGACGATTCGCTACAGATTCTATCCAGAGGTAGGACTTGCCGCGCGTGTAGTACAGGGCAGGGTGACGGAATTGCTCGTAGTGATAGTGCCGAGGAAACCTGAAGATAGTTGAGTGCGGCGGCGAGTGAGCTTCGATGTACACTGTGCGCGGGATGAAATGATGGTTTTGAGAGGAGATACCATCGGCTTTCGCCCGCTGTGAGTTTCAGTTTTTGACTAAACAAGCAACCTGCAACCCAAAGATACCATCGGCTTTA
>JAKEHD010000035.1 GCA_022615215.1 Blastocatellia bacterium | reverse complement strand
GCAAAGCCTTGCGCGCCTGTTCGAGTATGGATTCGGTCTCGGCTGTGATTCGCTTCCGATACTCTTCGCGGATGCGGCCTCTCTTTTCGGCGTCTTCGGCCTTTTTACTCCTGGTATGATAAAACCCCGGCGCAACGCATAAGACGTGGAATTCATTATCGCCTTTATAGAGCAGGCGGCCCGCCGCGCGAAGCGCGCTAGTAGCCATTTTCGAGCCGTCGGTTGCCATAAGTGTTTTCATAATAACCTTCCTTTCCGCCTTCTCCGCGCGGTTCTCTTCCATCGCGCGGACGCCTATACCGCTTCTTTACAAGCAACCGATGTGCCCGTGCATTCATACGGTTTATGACGGATTTATCAGGGGTCGGCGTCCACGTGTTGTGTCAAATCGCGCACCATAAGCGGAATATCGCCCTGAGAAACGATGAATGATGAGCGACAAAGCAGTGATCACCGCAGTGCGATGAATAATGAATCACCTTGAACAGGTTTTATTCATACGAAGTCGATCAGTAGCGAAAAACCGCCGCTAGCGATCTGCCGCCGGGCACCTCTTCAGGCTCGACCGCGTAAACGGTTCCGCCCTTCAGGAAAGTGTGAAAGGCGGCGAAATCCAGAAGGTCTTCATCTCCCGCACGGGCCGCCTCGCGCACCTCGACCTCGTTTGTGTCGGGCGAGAAGCTTCCCCATCGCTCGATGCTCACAGCTACGAACAACGACTCGACTCGCCCGTGATAGGCCGCCGGAATCACTTCTCTGAGATCGCCGGATGTTTTTCCATTACCTGCCAATTCCTTGAACCGCGCGGCGGCGGCTTCCTTCGCTCTCTGAAAGTAAGGCTGCAAGATGGTCCGTGCGCGACGGTGCAGTTCTTCCGGCTTCACCTCTTCGGGATTGCCCGCTATCGCTTCATCCACGATATGCGGATAGGCGCTGGCCTCCTTGTATATGGAAAACATATAATCGACGCTCGCTATAATGAGCGGGACTCGCTCGTTCTTCAGCGTCTCTTGCAAGCCTTCGTCGATCTTTTGGAAGTATCGAAGAATTCTATCCTTCATATCATCGATGCCGACCCCGTGACCGTGAAAGACTGCGGCTCGCCTGCCGCCGCCGCCGGGTGCGCCCGTGTGGAATTGAAGCTGGCTTTGAGGGTCTTCATACTTGAGCGCGTCGGCCAGGCTCTCAGGGACATCCTCCAGATGCACCTCTTCGACATCGTAGCGGGTGGCTTCGAACAGCCTCACATACTTCTGACTGAGCGCGAGGATATAGAACCGCCCGTCATCGCCGATCATTTGAAGGAGAGGTTTGATATGAAAGCGGTTTGCGACGACGGCCAGTTCCTGAACGGCAACCGGCAGACGATAGTAGCGAAAGACGGAGCGTGAGAGAAACACGGCCAGGCCATCCTTATGATGCTGCCAGAAATCGCCGTCCTCCAAAAGCCGACGGGCCGGTTCGAGCAACTCTCCGGCTTCTGTCGTCTGAGGAAAAGAGTCCTCCTTTTGAATGCCGCTTGCGGCCAGACGATTCTCAGCCTCCCGAATCAGGTTCTTGAATCTGATCGGGTCTTGCAGGGTCTCTTTCCCCATCCTGTGCGTCGGCATAAGGATCGAGACACACGGGCCAGTCTGTTTTTCCATCAATGCTGTCAGTTCGTCTTTAGTCAATTCATTCATGTGATTACCCCCTCTGAAATTCGCTCGTCACTTGCACGGTTATATTCCAACGATTCAAGGCGACTCTCGCCTGAGAGCCGCGCAGTCGTATACGTCGATAGAATAATTATAGCAACCGGTATGCCGGGTTAGTGAAGGCTTCACGGTAGTGTCTTTGCCTGTACTGGCGAGAGCGAAAGTCTGTGCATCCATCAAGGTTGAGAGTTTTTGCCCATCGAGATGGGGGACTTTACCCATTAGCTGATTGATAAAGTGATTCTATGGAGCGGCGATTCTGAAGATGGAATTGATACTCGTATGTGTTCAGACAAGAAAAAAACTCACCACGGAGACACAGAGGCACCGAGAGTTTTTCTCCGTGTCTCCGTGTCTCCGTGGTGAAATCCCATTCCTATTCTGAACATTTACAGATACTCGGCTCTTCGCAACAACCGGTATTTGACCGCTGATTTACATCTCCAGGCGGTAGACTATCAGCGCGAATGCAGACAGCAACCCTACGGCGAGCAACCAGAAGGCCCCTGTGAGGTAGCGTTGCCTGCCGCTCGAAATAGCGGTTCAACTCGAAAATCGCACGCTCAGGTGAAAGAGTACCGCTTGAGCAATCGAATGCGTAGACGCCCCTGAACCTCTGGCGCAGCCGCGAAGCGACGTGACTCACGAGCGCCGTCTTGCCTATGCCGCCTATGCCATGCACGATGATGGCGCGGCGATTCTGATGCACGAGTCCGTCACGAATCTGGCGATACTCGCGCCGCCTTCCATAAAAGCCGAAGCTGAGTTGCGGCAGCGGCAGATGATAGCTGAAATCTATTTTAGGCTGAACGGGCGATTGCGGCGCGGGCGCTTCTTTCGTCTGTAAACATAGGCCGTTCGCCGCAAGCAAAACGGGCGCGAGCGCGTCCGCCTGAATGATCGCCTCTTCGTTTTGGAGCAACGCGCGACGGGTGGCGCTGAGTGCCATCTCTATGGGTTTGCCCTCAGCGAGTTTCGGATAGAGCGTTTCGGCGAGCTTCAAACCCGCGAGGTCTGAGATCGAAAACTGCATGGCGATGACTGCGGGAATCTTTTGTCGGGCAAGTCCTCGCGCAAGGTCGCGGAATCCCTTCACGTGCAGAGTGCGAGCGGTCTGGCATCCCGAAATGACGGCGAGGCGGAGCGACCGCTGCCCTTTTTGAATCGACTGCAAAATCTCAGCAACCGTTGCGGGAAGGCTTTTGCCGTGCTCGTTTTCAAGCAACAAGCCGCCTCCGCCTGCCGGAGAGATTCCGTGACCCGTGAAATGGAGGATCTGGTATTCGGCCTCAAGGCTGTTTTCGAGAATGGTCAATCGGGCTTCGTCTTCGAAATCGACGTGCAGGCGGCCCTGACCTACGGGCGCGTTCACGGCTTCGAGCAGAATCTCCTGCTCGCGTTCGATCTGCAATCGCTGATGTTCTTCCAGGTCGAGCGGGCTTGAAACGAAGGCGAGCATCTTCAGCGGCATCGGGACGGCGGGCAAATCCTCTTGCGGCTCTATGTCCAGGGGGAGCCGCGACAGACTCGTGTTTGTGCCAGCGGCGATAAACTCTTCGCCGTCGTGGAGGGTCTCCCAGGGTGTGGCTTCGAGTTGAGAGGCTTCGAGGGCGATTCGCAGGCAGAGGATGAGAAAATCGGAACGGTCTTTATGCTCCTGCCACACGCGCTGCACATCGGGCGAGAAGAGCTTTTCATATAATTTGGAGCCGAACGCTTTCAATCGTTCGAGGCGGCCCGCCGGGTCTTTCTCATCGAAATCGAGGCGACCGAGTTCGAATTCATTCATGAAGGAGAGGGGGAAATCGAAGTTCGCCTTTGCGAGCGGATGACTGCTTAGGCGAGCGAAGACTTCGAGGCTGTAGCTCTCCGCGGATGCGGGCTTGATATTGAAGTCGAGAATAGTCAACGCGATACCTCCTGAGCTTGCGTCCGGCACCGCTTATAGTAATGTAAGCGATCATTCGGTAAAAGCCGCGCCGGGGATTTTCCACACTCTTGCCTGATTTTATGCTCTCAAAATATATAGACGCATTTCGCGGGCGGGATAATGCAAGGGCGGGTGAATTAGTTTGTGCGCGAGATGAGATGCGCAGAGGCGTTTAGAAGGATGAAGGATGAGGGATGAAGGATGACGAGATAGCTTCACTCCGGTTTTCATCCTTCATCCTTCCGCCTTCATCCTTTCCGAATCGCTCCCCTGCTC
>JAKEHD010000274.1 GCA_022615215.1 Blastocatellia bacterium | reverse complement strand
TTTGCAGGCCATAAATGACCTGCCTAAATTCAGCCGTCCCTACGGGACGAAGGGCTGGGTAATTACAAAGAGAGAATGCTTTTGAAACAAAAGTCTTTGCGTCAATCTCAGCGTTTGGCAATCATTCTCAGGCTATTTCAAAAGGGCCTGATGCCGGAGGGGTCTGCCGATACTCTCGACCGGGCAACTGATGAAGAGCCGGATTTCACCCGCATTCGTTGCCCTCTCTGCCGATGGCAGCCGAATGAATCGAGCCGATGGTTTTGTCTCGATTGCGGGCATCCCGAATACTTCTTCAACGGTTGCGGCGCGACCTGGAACACTTTTACAACGCGCGGGCTGTGTCCGGGCTGCGGGCATCAATGGCAGTGGACAGTGTGCCTCTCTTGCGGCGGCTGGTCCTTGCACGAAGATTGGTACGAGAAGGAAATAGATTAGGCCACTGCAAGCAGGGGGGAGAGAAGAACAGAAAGATATACAGATCAAATCCGCATATCGCGCAGCACGCGCCCGGAATCAATCCCAAAAACATATATACGTCCGCGCTCGTCGGCTACCGATAGAGTGTCACGGCTGAGGCGAACCGCAACGCGCTCGGATGCGATGAGCGAAAGCTTCAGGAGCACTCTTCCCTGCATCGCGTCAACGAGCAATACTCGCGCGCCCGTCTCATCGGAAACGGGCGCGGCGACCCAATCACCCATTATCGCCGGGATTCCAGGCTTGCAATTTTCATCCCCTATCACGATTTCCCAGAGACTCTCCTGAGGTCTGAATATTCTCAATCGCAGCGGTGTCAGCTTCGGGGGATTTACTCCGACTTGCCCTTCCTGGCTATTTATGTGACCTTCCTGATCCATCTCATAGTAGACAGATTGATCCGCGATCAAGCCTTCGGCAGAGATGGCAAGACGCGTTGATGCCATTAAGGAATTTTCAGGGAAGCGCACGGGGTTGCGGCTGCGTAGCTTCATCAGGGGAAGCTCGTAATGCCATTCTTCAGCGCCCCGGTCAAAGGTCAAAATCCTGCAACTCGACTGAGATCGAGCCACACAAAAAATACTGTCTTCCGGGTATAGATCGGGGACACGCCAGAGCGCGTCGAACCTTCGGGCGGTCGCATCGATTATGTAAAAATCTCTTTTCGCTCCCATGAACCAGAGCGACCCGTCATAGTCCGAAGCGAAGTTGTCGATCCGCGCTTCGCACCACTCTTCGGCCTTGCGCGATAAAAAGTCTATCCGCGCGAGTTTCCAGACCTCGCCTCGCGGAGCCAGCGCAATCGCCCGGTCGCCGTGATCGGATATGACGAGACGGTGCGCCGGTTGATCGAAATGCGCCAGAGTCCTGCCATCGCGGGCGAGAAGCCTCGCTCCCGCTTCGCCTAACGCCACAACCACCCGGCCGTCGGGCAAATATGCCAGATCGCTCACAGGAAGGATTCCGACATCAGACGCGCTCAATTCGACTTGCAGCGCGTCGCTGCGCGAGTGAAGGGGGCGCTCCGGTGAACCGGACGAAACGGGCGCATCCGCCCGAAGCGATGCGTCGCCTGAAAACTCTATCAACCGTCGAAGGAGCGAGGACGGCGTTCGCGCGGGGCTGAGATTCGCATCTCGCAGACAGGCGCGGGCCGCCGCGCGCGCAAGCGTCTTCGATTGAGCGGTCTTCTCCTCGCGGCTGAGAGTATCGGCAAAAGCCATGCGCGCGGGCGCATTCTCAGGGCTTCCGTCTTCAAGCAGAGCGAGCGCGGAAAGGCGAATATCGGGAAACGATTCGGGGACGAGGGCCAGCTTTCGAGCAAGCATTCGCGCGCCCCCTGCGCCGCCGATTTCGATTGCCTTCTCCATCCAGGTGAGGGCCAACGTCCGCGCGCCCTCGACGGGCCAGGCCGCCTCCACGGCAGCAACATAGTCGCCCGCATCGGCAAGCGATGCGGCCCAGAGCAGGCGCAACACCTCGGCCTGTTTTTTGTCCGTCCGCTCCAGGCGGATGACTGCATCGGCAAACGATTTCGTGCGACGCGCGATATGGATTGCGCGCTCCCTGTCGCCCGCAAGGAACCACTGCCTTACTATCAGTCCCGGCGGAAGTCCGCGAGCTTCGGCCATCTCAGCCGCGAGGCGCAATCGCCCGTGACGTTCGAGGAAAGCGACGGCCTCTTCGTTAGAGTGCAGCAACTCGGCGAGAACGAAGGCGGCCTCTTCGATTCGCCCCTGCGCTTCCAGCCTCTCGAATGACGAGCGATAGAGTTGCCTGATCTCGCTCATCAGGTCGTCTCCCACCACTATCGATGACCTTGATCGTGTCTCCGTCGGCGATATGGTCAAACCGGCGCGCGGTCCCGGAACTCCGAACGAGGGCGAAAAGAGTTTGCTCTCGGCCAGCCCTCCGAGCGGTATCGCATGGCGAAGCGCCTCGTCGAGATTGCCGCTCTCGAACATATCGATCAGCCGCATAAAATACTGAGATTGTCGTCGGCCGATCACTCCCGCAAGCCGTGTCTTCAACAGGAGGCGCGCTGCCAGGCGTCTCATTCGGGCCGAAAACGCCTCGGCAAACGAAGGCTCCGATTGTGTCACCGGCAGACGGCCGGAATGCGTGCGCGCTACGGTTGCGCCCCGCGATTTTTGTCCGACCTTTCGCCACTTGCGCTCGAAAAAGGACGCGAGCTTTTCGAGCGACTTCGCTATTCGCACCCGGATGGCCCGGTTGATTTCAGCGCCCGCAGCAGCCGTTTCTGTTTGAGCCTCTTCCCGGCGAATCGAAGAAAAAATTTCTCTCGCCTCTTGCGCCTCAGGCGGAACGCCCTTCATACGCGCTCGCGCATCGAACGGCTCAGGCTCGGCGACCACTCGCGGCCCGGCGGGTCTGGCCCCAAGCGAAGCGGTTTCGGCAATCTCGAACAGATCGACCTCAAGCCACGACTCAGGATTTTCAATTTGAGAATCCGAAAGCTGATGGGCTATTGCCGCTCCGCCCCGGACCAGCACGATTGAATCGTGCGGAGCGGCAATAGCCTCCAATTCGTTTGCGGCGAACGGAGCGGCTAAAAGCGCCTGCCCGGAAGCGACGAGCGGAAGCCCCGGCGCGCGGTCGCAGGCGATGTGATGAGGGTCCGGCAATCGGACGATCAGTAAATCGTCAACACGGTAGACCCGCGCGCCCGGAACCCAAAGGGAGAGGATTCTGCGCCGCGCCTCTTCCAATCCAATCAAGCCGGGGTCGAGAAGAAAGGCCGACGCATCGACGAAGCCGCGATGCACGAGCGCGCGAGGTTGCACTCTCTTCATGAGTCCTCCGTCGGAAGATACCTGCAAATCGCCGCGCGGTGCGTGAGCGAATAAATGACCACTTCTCCCTCCGCCGTCGAATAAGCGATGCGGGGCGCGGCATGACTCGCCGTGACGTGAGTGATCGGCGCGGCGGCGGTCAGGAGAGGCTGTCTGCGGGAATGACTGACAAGCGCCAGCGACCGGCCATCGCTCTCCAGAACGATCAGCGCAGGCTCGTCTTTCTTGCCGCTCTCCCGCCTCATTCGAGCTATCCCTACGGCCCGCGCATCAGCCGGGCAGAGCAAAGAGGATTCTTTAGGGGATATTCCATCCGAGGTTATGATCGACCATCGCAGCGCGGTCTGCCATAAGGCGAGCAATCCGTATTTATTATCTGCGAGGCCGAAGCCTGTGCCGAAGAAAGCGCCCGCAGGCGCGCCTTCGAAGGGAAGCGACATTCTCATAAGGTCCGCGCCTATAGACATGATTCGCCATTCGTCATCGGGCCATTCCTTTCCGACACATACTATACGAGAGCCTATCGTCGCGATGGCGAGCACATTCGTGGCAACGATCAATGCCTGGCCGACTATCAACTTACCGTTTACCAGGGTCGCGTGGTTTTCCAGCTTTGTCAGTCGGAACAGAGAACCTGCTCCATCCACCACGAGGGCTTCCGATTGCGAACCGGGAATCATCGGAAGCCGCAGGCAGGGCTGAAGCGGGGCCGAATCGCCGGACTTGTAAACGATGTCTCGATTGTAGCAAATATATCGTCCCTCTGGCGGGTGGTGGTTTCGCCCGCCATAATACCGAAGGTCGATCATTCCGTCCTGCGCAGTCACAACGGCCGTCGACCGGCCTATTCGTCCCGCGGCGTCGACCTGACGGCCGGTCCAGGTTTGATACAGCCTGGGCTGTCCCGGCGATGCGCTCGGAGAGTTCGGAACGGGAAAGGCGATCACGCTGCCCTGCTCAGAGCGGGCGAAGAGTTTCGTTCCGCTCGCGGCGAAGATCAAATTCGACCTGGGCGCAAATTTTCCCTTCACGCCGACGGGTTCGGCCGATACGTCCGAAAAAGGGTCTCGAAGCAGGCGCGAGCACAGACGTTCTTCGGGCAACTCCAGCCCGATCTCTTTAGGGAGAGCCGACACGCCGCGCACACTTACCATCAGCAATCGGGCGTCGGGATCATAAGCATCGCGCACGCAGAGATGAGAGATCCCCGCGCTCGCAGGAAGGTTCGCTGTGTGCGGCCCGCCGACAATCCACAGATCATCGAGGTCTTGCCAGTCCTCCACTTTCTTCATCCACGCCTCTATATCGTCATCAGTCGCTTCGTTCAGGCTGCGCGCGTCGAGCAGTTGCAGGACTTCGGACGTGGTGACGCCTGGAAAGATGGGCATGCGGGGCTGCTGCAATATGGACCAGCCGAATTGCGCGTTTGCCGCCTCGGCCCTTCGCGCGAGGGCGATCAAAGCGGCGATGTGAGCGATGCGAGGCGCGCCCATCTGATTGGGGCCTGAGTCGAAGAGCGCAAGCGATACGCGCGACCCTGCCGGCTCGCTCCGCCCGATCTTTAAAAATGCATGCTCGCCCATAACGGCACGGCGGGCGAACTCTTCGGGCATCTCATCCGCAAGCAGCCACTCGGAAGCAAGCAATCGCTCATAAGGTCCGCGCGCAGCGAGACCGTCGAAGCCGTCCGGGTCGCCTTCTCCGCTCGCGGCGTGCGAGCGCAAAGGGCCGATGGCGAGCGATATGCGTTGAGCGAGGCGGCCGAGCGCGATGCTCACTTCTTCGGGAAATATGCTGAGGTGCTGCGCCCACGGGGCGAGCGATTGTGGAAAGTCCATCACTTCTCCGCATCGAGCCACGCGCCGAGGGTATCGCGCGCGACCGTCCTCGCATGTCCCACCGGAGCGATAACGGGCGGATCGACAAAAACGGCAAGGGGCTGGAACAAAGAGCGCGGCGACGAAGAGGCGCGCGACATAATATCTATTTTCCTCAAAAGCGCGCGTTCGAGAAGCGCCGGAGCAACCGATGGCCTGAGCGATGTCGGCAGCAGAAGTTGCGGCGCTTCCGGGTCACGGCCCAGATAAGTCACTCCGTCAACCCACGGGAGCGCGTATTCTTCTCCGAGCACGATCAACATCGACGGCCCGGCGACACCTTTGAGCCGTGAAAGCCTCTCATCATCACACGCGAGCAGGCGGAGCGCCAACCTCCGCGCAAAAGGACCGCGAGCCGCCGCCCCCACAGGCGCAAGCGGCGACCACCTCGCGTGCCAGGACATAAGAATTAGTGAACCCTGCTCGCAGCGCATTTACTCAGCCATTGCTCAGAGTTCAAGCTTTAGCTTGCCTGATTCACCACTGCAACCTGAAGGTTGAACTCTGAACTTTACTCAACGTTTTGCCCGCCCAGGATTTCGACTATCTTCGAGCGAATCTCTGCCAGGTCGGGCGGAATCTGATCGGCCGTGAATCCCGCATCGATCTCGCGGGCTATGCCTTCAAGCTTCAACAGCCAGGACTCGCGCGTCTCAGCCTCGTGGCTTTGAGGTTGAAGCGAGAGCGCCTGTCGGCCTGCGGCAAGGATACGCGATGCGCGGGCGAGCGGCCCTAGAGATGCTTCTTCGGCTGCGAAGGGAAGCGTCGTGTTCTCAGTGTGAGAGAGCAGCCCGCGAAGGCAATCGCGAGCGAGCGATTGTTGCTCGCGCGTCGGCACGACGAAGACTATCGGCCAGAGGTCTTCATCTGTAGGCTTTGCGCGCCCGGCCAGGACCGCCGCCGCCGCCACAAGCTTTTGCGATTTGACGGCCCGCCGATCCGATAGAACTATGCCTGCGCCGCGAAGCAATCTGAGCGCCTGGGCTATGAAGGGACGGACGCGAGACATATCCGCCTGCCGCGCGGCCAGGGCCAGTTCGTCTATGTATGCAATCGTCGCGCTGCGGCCTATCTCTCTTTCGAAGAGCGCCCATCCGCCTTCGAGCAACTCTTCGATCATAGGGTCTGAGATCGGCTCGACGAACGTGCGAACCAGAAACCGGTCTGCAAAGGCCGCGAGCGATTCGTCGTCAGGCAGGGTGTTGGATGCGCCCACGCATACGCGAAGAGGACAACGCATGCGCGTGTGGCCGCGCCGGAATGTGCGCTCGTTGAGGATGCCGAGCAAGGTGTTGAGGATGGCGGTCGAGCCTTGAAAAATTTCGTCGAGGAATGCGATCTCAGCTTCGGGGAGCATGCCCATGGTTTCAGTCTCGACGCTTCCCTCTTTCAGCTTGCGCAGATCGACGGGACCGAAAATCTCGCTCGGCTCCGTAAACCTACCGAGCAGGTACTCAAAGTAATGCCCGCCCGTCGCTCGCGCTATCCTGCGAACGGCCTCGCTCTTCGCCGTCCCCGGCGGCCCTATGACGAGCAGATGTTCGCCCGCGACCGCCGAGAGGGCGGCCAGTTCCACGAGCGATTC
>JAKEHD010000034.1 GCA_022615215.1 Blastocatellia bacterium | reverse complement strand
TTTATAAGAAAGAAATCTTTATAAGAAAGAAATCTTTATAAGAAAGAAATCTTTATAAGAAAGAAATCTTTATAAGAAAGAAATCTTTATGCGCTCCCAGGAAAACTTTCATTTTACCCCGCGCGCAGTATAGTTCCGGTTCATCGATGCCATCCTCTCGACATCGAGCCGCTGACCCTGTTGGATGTAAAAATTTCCCGGCCCTACCCGTCCACCGGGCAGCGTCTCATCATTTGCGTAACACGAGGCAGTCGGACATCGAGTCGTGAAGCGCCTGCTTTCTTTCGGTGAAGCCCGCCATCAGATAACCGACTCCGAGTAATATCCCTGAAAGTATCTTGGCGAAGAACCGGCCCGCCGCGCGCGCGAAAGAGACCCTTTGCCCTTGAGTGTCGGTCACATATATTCCGACGGCGAGTTTGCCGACCGTAGCCTGAAGGGGAGAACTCTCCATGCCCGCGTAATACATCGACACGAGGGGAATCGTCAGCGCCCACATGCCTATGGTGGCGAATGTTTCCATGTCTCGATAGATGTCGCCGGTGAAGGATTCCTCGTACAAGCGAAAATAGACGCGCGCGTTATTGAAATAGCTGCCCCAGAACTCGTTCAGGATCCAGGCTATGATGAACTGGTCTATCATGTATGCCGCGAAGCGACGCCAAAATCCCGCATAAAGTCGAATGTTTTCATCCATACTGTGCTCTCCTGTTCATAAGTAATCTGCCGAGTATTGCTCCGAACGGTTTCGGGCTGATTGCGATCAATTTGCATCTTCCTCACAGAGTATGTACAGCTATCGCTATTTGTCGGCTGCCGAATGCAGCCGTCGCGCAAAGAGAACGATAGATCATCTTCGAGGCCCGGTTGTTTCCAAAGATGCCTGAGAAATCTGAAAGGCTTACAGAATGGAATAGTTTATTCCTGCCTTTCATAAACTCTGGCTCGCTTTCCAGAATGCATGTATCAACAACCGTGCCTGAGAGTGGATTCGTCAGGGGCGACGAGCTATCTGATTGACATAAAACCGTTTGGCTGATGTCAGGTAGAAACGGTATGCGACTTCGACTGTAGCATGACGGGCTACATATCCTTGATGGAGATGAGGTCGAATAAGTCGTTAGATGGCTGTGATTTATCTGAGATCAGGCAAGAAGTGAACGACCTGGCCTGATGGCGATTGTGTAGCCTTCAGGGCTACATAAGGATTCGAAACAGGTATGAAACTCAGCGCATTAATGACAGAGTTGATTGCTGCTTATTGCGCTCTCAATCCAAGCGATAACCCCAGAGCATCGAGTGGCGCGTGTATATGCGGACTGAGTTGTCGTGTTCGCCTGAAACTATCTGTTTGCCATCGGGCGAGAAGGCGACCGACAGCACAGGGGCCGAGTGTGTGCCTATGCGGGTGATAAGGCTTCTGTTGCTTACGTCCCATAGAGAGATGCTCTGGTCGTCCCCTGCTGAAACTATCTGTCGGCCGTCGGGCGAGAAAGAGACCCGTTTTATGCGCGCCGTATGATTGCCGATTATGGCGACCTCGTGGAGGGGATTGGTTTCCCATAGCCGCAATGCGCCCTGGTCTTCACCTGTGACCAGCCACCTGCCGTCGGGCGAATAGCTGACCGTTATAAGCTGATTTCCTTTTAATGACGCCGAGTCTGAAACTTCCCATTTTTCTGTGTCGAAAATAATCAGGTTTCCTTGATCGGTCGTGCAGGCCATCTGCCTTCCATCTTTGGAAAAGTCTATTCCGTAGATAGTGCCTCGCTCCTGAATTGCCTCGATTAAATCCTTTACCCGGAGGCCGTCATCGGTCTCATATACACCATGCGTCGTTGCCACCCACCGGCCGTCAGGTGAAACTGCTATGCCATAAGCGGCACGCTTATAAAGGTCTGGGTCGTTAAAAATCCATCGAGGCTTTCGCCGGTCTACTTCCCAGCAGATTAAATTGCCCAACTGATCGCCGGACAAAACATCTTTGCCGTCGGAAGTAAAAATAACTGCTGTCACTCGTGTGTCGTGCCCTGTCAGGACAGCCTCTTTCTGGCCGCTCGCGGCGTCCCATACTATCACCGAACGGTCTTCGCTTGCTGAGGCGATTCGCTTTCCGTCCGGCGAAAAAGCCACCGTCCGCACCGCGGAACTGTGGCCGTTGAAGTTGGCCGCTCGCTCGCGCTCGGCCACATCCCACAGCAATATCGAGCCGTCTCCGTGAGTGGAGACCAGCCAGTGCCCGTCGGGGGAGAAGTTTACGTTCCACACGACGGCGGTGTGCTCGAAGCGCAAAAGCTTCGTTTGCGTAGCGGCGTCCCACAAGATCACGTCTTCGGCTCCCGTAGCGGCATAGCGGCCATCGGGCGAATAAGCGGCCGCGCGCCCATGGTCGCGATGGGCCTGATAGTAGGCGAGTAGCTTTCGCTCTTCCACGTTTGAAAATCTTACCTCGCCATAAGAATCCACACTCACTACATACCTGGCGTCAGGTGAAAACGCCGACCAGTTGCCGCTCCAATTTTGGTCGAGCTTATCTTCCCGTCCAGTGACGAGATCCAATCCATTCTCACCTCTGATAATAAGGTAGCGGCTGTCAGGAGAAAAAATGAGAGGCCCGTGGATTATTCCGAGCGGTGCCTCGCGTATCTTTTCCCATCGAGCGGTGTCCCATAAAATGGTCTGTTGGTCGGGCGGAGATGATTGAGCTGATGCAGAGGCCAGCAATTTTCCATCAGGAGAGAATGCCACGGCGTTGACCGGGCCTCTATGTGTACGCAGGACCGTTATCTTCTCAAACGTTTGGGCGTCCCTTATGATGACCGTGTGATCTGCGCTTGCAGTGGCGAACATTTTTCCATCGGGCGAAAAGGCGACCGAAGTTACCCAATCTGTGTGACCTGTCAGAGTGGCCAGCCGCTCGCGCCGCGCGAAATCCCATACTATCGCCTTCATATCTTCGCCAACCGATACCATAAGCTTTCCGTCGGGCGAGAAGGCCACCTGCCTTGCCGCCGCCGTATGGCCGTCGCCGAGGCGTATCATCTCCCACTCTTCGCTTACAGATAACATCGCCGCCGCCGCCGCCGCCGCCGCCGCGAGCAACACCACCACCGCGCACAGCTTCACAACTCCCCACCTCAAGCTCTTCTTCAATAACTCTCGCTCTCGTCGCGCGCGCTCCATGTCCGAATAGCGGCGGATGAACCATAGCTTGCCGAGCGGTATGCGCGTCCCTCGATCAACCGCGTAGTTCGATGCATATTGCCTCAGCAGACGATTGGCCCTCTGCGTCGCGTCCATCACTCGGCCCGTTATCTGATTTATTTTTTCGATCAGATACTCATGCATCAACTCGTAGCGCCGCACGGATTCTTCCTGTATCTCGCGCACGAGCCGCGATTCCACAAATAGCCTGAGCAGCGCCCCCACCTGTTGCGGGCTGCGTTGCATGCGGCGAGCTATCTCTTCAAGCGGCAGAGTGAGGCGCGTGTTCTCTTCCGATATCAAACACCTCAGCAGCAATTGCGCCCCCTCGCGGTCGCCCGATGCCTCTATTACCTCTTCGAGAAAGCTGTGGACGAGCGGCTCCTTTCCCCCCGTCCGGCGATATGCCTGAAGAGTGTATATGCGCTTGCTCTGCAATCGCTCGCCTACGATCTGCAACTCCGAAGGCAGGACCATCCCGCCCGATGCGAGGTCACGAGCCACCTGGCGGCTGAGTCCCGGCTCGAAAGGAAGCCCCGCCCGCGCGGCCGACTTTTCGATTATTTCGGCCGCCTGATGCCGGCCGAGATTGCGCAGATGGTATCGCTTCGAACTTGCAAGCGGCTCCGCCACCAGAGAGTCGAATTCTTCCCCGATCAGATACAGGAAATCCGACCGCATGGAGAACAGAAACTTCACCTTGAGGTTGCCGTCATTGTGACAGGCGGCCGCAAGTCGCGTGAACGGTTCGCGCTCCGCAGCGTCACGGAAGTTGACGAAGAACTCTTCGAACTGATCGCAGACGATCACAAGCACAGCGTCAAGCTCGTCTGTGACGCGGCGAAGATAATCGATGGGCCGCTCCGTCTCTGCGATGGCTATCTGGCATTGCTTGCGGCATTCTTCGAGCAGCGCCGCAAGCGGGTCTTTGTATGAGCGGCAATAGAGGGGCACATAACCTTCTTCCCATAACAGGGGCAGGAGAGCAGCCCTGAGGAGAGAAGTCTTGCCGCTTCCCGAATCGCCGTAGAGGACGCCCAGGCGGAAGTCGGCGTGCGTTACCATATCGAAGAGCGAAGCGGCTTCGACCTCTCGACCGTAGAAACGGCTGCGGTCGGCTTCCTGAAAAGGGAGCAGGCCGCGAAAGGCCGCGCCTGTGAGGATCGGCCGGACGGGTCCGACTGTCGTCCTTCGCAGGGCCGCGTAGGCGACGAAGCAGGCGGCGGCAAAGGAGAATAACGCGGCTGTAATAATCAGGTTGCCGCGCTCGGAAGAGAACAGCAAAGCGTCAATGACAGCCGCCGCCGTTGTCAGCAAGCCCGGTCCCAAAAACCACCTGTGGCGGAGGCTGAGGATTTGCCATCGCGATAGAGTTGCCTGCCCGGACGCGCTCAGGTTCGCTCGGTTCAGGTCGCCCGATTCGCCTTCGCGTTCTATCGAAGCCCAGGGCGAGGTTGAGAGATAGAGACGGTCTCTGAGTCGCTTGAGGTCAGCCCCTATCTCATCGGCAGATTGATAGCGATGGTCCGGGATTTTCTCAAGCGCGCGCCTTATCAAGCTCTCAAGTTCAAGGGGAACATCGTTGCGCGAGACGGCGAGCGGAGGCGGCTCTTCATGTATGATCGAACGCAGGACCATCGCCGGGCTATCGCCTTCGAAGGGCTTTCGAGCGGTGAGCATCTCGAATAGCACTACGCCGAGCGAGAATATATCCGAGCGGGCGTCTACGCAAAGCCCACGCGCCTGTTCAGGCGACATATAGGCCGGAGTGCCTGAGAGTGTCGCCTGGGTGAAGGGAAGGCCGGGGACGCCCGGCGGCGAGATGCCATCCGGCCGGGCAAGCGAGCGGAAGGCGTCCGGTTCTGTTGTCCGCGGTCGGTCGTCGGTCGTCGGTTGTGTAGAAGGTATGGAAACGGTCTGTGTGTTTCCGTGTGTTTCTGTGGCCGCTTGTAAGGAGGCCGGGGACGCCCGGTGTTCGAGTTTTGCGAGACCGAAATCGAGCACCTTGACCGTGCGGTCGCCTGAAAGCATGATGTTGGAGGACTTTATATCGCAATGTATAAGTCCCGCATCGTGAGCGGCTTTGAGAGCCTCGCTGATTTGAAGGGCGATAGCGAGCGCCTCGTTTATATCGAGCTTACCCCGCTCTATTATTTGAGCGAGCGATTCGCCTTCGACGTACTCCATCGCTATGTAAGAGAGGCCGTTATGCTGACCGGCTTCGTATATGGTGGCGATATGAGGGTGATTGATGGCCGCTGCGCGACGGGCCTCTTCCAGTAGATGAATTTGCGCCTGCCTGTCGGCGAGAGTGTCGTGCGAGACGAGTTTCAAAGCGACCTTGCGGTCGAGGTTTTTGTCTTCGGCCTTGAAGACCTGTCCCATGGAGCCTGAGCCGAGAGGATGGATGAGGCGATAGTGAGCTATATCTTGATCCATAGCGAAAAAACGAGCCGCGCGAAGCGGAAAGAATAAACTGGCTCGTCACCAAAGGAACCTGAAGAGTGAATCAGATTGAATGGCGGATGGCTGCCTCGGCAGAAGTGATTATATATGAATGAGCAGATATTGCAATCTGTTTTTGGTCCGGCAGCGGAGCGTGGTCGCGTAATCGCGTAGCCGCTCCTATGTACGCTTCCGTCCGTGGTCAGTGGTCGGAGGATCAACCACAGATTACACAGATAGCACGATAGAGTAATACCCTTTGAGAATATCTGAGAAATCAAGAAAGAAATCTTTTGTAGAAGGCCCTGCCTTCCACTGTAATCT
>JAKEHD010000273.1 GCA_022615215.1 Blastocatellia bacterium | reverse complement strand
TCGACCGACCCTGCGCCCGTCAACATGAATGAGACCATCGTCCAACTGAAACCGCGCGAGCAGTGGCGAAAGGGGATGACGCGCGAAATGCTCGTCGAAGAGATGGACGAGCGATTGAAGATGCCGGGCGTGACCAATATATGGACTCAACCCATAATCAATCGCATAGAGATGCTTGCAACAGGCATACGTACTCAGGTCGGCATAAAGATATTCGGCAGCGACCTGAGCGAACTCGAACGACGAGCGCGCGAAGTGGCTTCGGTCGTGGAAACGATTCCGGGCGCGTCGGACGTTTATCCTGAGCAGATAACCGGCGCTCCCTACATAGACATTCAGATAGACCGTCAGGCGGCTGCGCGCTACGGCATCGGCGTAGACACCATTCAGGAAGTCGTCGATATGGGAATAGGCGAGAGCAATCTCACAGTGACCATAGAAGGGCGCGAGCGATTCCCCGTGCGCGTCCGCTACGCGCCCGAGTATCGCACAAGCCCCGACGCGCTCGGTCAGTTGCTAGTGCCCGCGCCCAACGGGGCGCATATACCGCTCGCACAGATCGCCCATATTCGAACGGTGCCGGGACCGGTGATGATATCGAGCGAGAACGGACTCCTTCGCGGCACAGTGACTCTGAACGTGCGAAACCGCGATGTCGGCAGCTTCGTCGATGAAGCGAAACAGATATTGAGCGAGCGCGTGGAACTGCCGCCCGGCTATTATATAGAGTGGAGCGGCGGGTATGAAAATCAGCAACGCGCGCGCGCGCGATTGCAGTTGGTTTTGCCCGCAGTGCTTGCGGTCATCTTCGTGATGCTCTACTTCACATATCATTCGTTCGTCGAGGCGGCGCACGTTCTGCTTGCGGTCCCGTTCGCGCTCACGGGAGGTGTCTATCTGCTTTACGCGCTCGGTTATAACTTTTCAGTAGCCGTATGGGTCGGGTTCATCGCGTTGTTCGGCACGGCCGTGCAGACGGGCGTCGTGATGGTGATCTATTTGAACGAAGCGGTCGAGCGCAAACGCGAAGAAGCAGGCCGCGCGCTCACTCGCCAGCAACTCAAAGAAGCCGTGATAGAAGGCGCAGTGCTCAGGCTCAGGCCGAAGGTGATGACCGTAATGACGGTGGTTGCGGGATTGATGCCTATAATGTGGAGCACGAGCGCGGGGTCAGAGGTTATGAAACCGCTTGCCACGCCCGTGCTCGGCGGCATGGTGTCATCGCTCCTGCACGTTCTGATAGTCACGCCTGTGATCTTTTTCTGGCTGCACGAGCGCGCCCTGAAACGCCAGGCAGTCAAGGAAGCTGCCGAAGTCTTCACGGCAGAATCGGGTTCTCCCGTTGCCGAGAGCTTCGGCCGGCAGGGCGATGATTGACGATGCCCTGTAAGGATGAAGAGGAAAACAAGCGGCTGTGCCGCCTATCATCATAGAGGTTTATTATGAGAAGAAAGTTTCATTTCAAAGCCAGCGCGCTCGCGCGAAAGGTATTACTCTATCTCGCGCTTATCCAATTAACGACGAACGTGCTGGCGCAATCGGCGCAATCAACGGGCGAGCAGGATTCGGGGGGCCTCGTGCTCTCGGCCAAGGCCGCTCGCCCGGTAGAGACGGTCTCGCACCTTGCGGCTTACTCGCGGTTCATAGACCCTGTGAACGGGATGGGTTCGGACGACCTTGTGCGCTATGCGCTCTCGCACAATGGCGAGCTTGCGGCGGCTCGACAGATGATAGAAGAGGCGCGAGGCCGTCTCCGTCAGGCCGGGCTGAAGGCCAATCCCATGGTCGAGAGCAGTTACGCGCGAGCGGTCAACACGCCCGACAACAACCTTATGATAGGCGCTGAACTGCCGCTCGAACTCGGAGGGCGACGACGGGCGCGGGTCGCTGTGGCCGAGCGCGAAATGGAACTCAGAGAGAACGAGGTGGCCGACTTCGAGCGGCGGCTCGCGGCCGAAGTGCGGTTGAAATACGCAGATGCGATAGCCGCCGCGCGCAATCTGAAATTCACAGAAGACCTGAGCGCGCTCACACGCGATTCGCACCGCATAGTGCAGACGAGCGTCGAGCGGGGTAAGACCGCGCCTCTGGAACAGAACATCGTCTTCGTCGAGTTGAATCGAGTCGAATCGATGAGAATCAATTTCGAGAGCCGCACGGAAGTGGCCCTGCTCGAATTGAAGAAGATCACAGGCATGTTGCCCACCGAGCCTCTCAGGTTGCGCGAAGAGTTCGGGACCGAACGGCAACCACTTTCGCAGGACGAAGCCGAAAGCCATGCATTGGCCGCGCGGCCGGATCTGGCGGCTGCGCGCGCGGCCGAGCGCCTTGCAGAGGCGCAAATCGAGCAGGCCGGCATAGAAGGCAAAATCGATGCAAGCATCTTCGCCAACTACATGCGGCAGGACATGGGATTCGGCGTGCAGGGCTTCGATAGCGCGGGCCGTCTCGCGCCCGTACACGACGTATTTCACTTCGCCACCTTCGGAGTGAAGCTCACGTTGCCGGTCAGAAACAAGAACCAGGGCAATATAGAGGCCGCTCGCGCCAATCTCGAAGCCGCGCGCAACCGCCGCCAGTTCGCAGAGATCGTCGTTCGAAACGAAGTGGCCGCCGCCTACGCGCGATTCGAGAGAGCGCGCGAACGAGTGGCGATCTATCGCGACCGCGTGCGCGCTCAGGCGTTGCTCAATCTCGACGTTATACGACAAACTTACACGATGGGCCGGAAGTCTTTGCTCGATTACCTCGAAGAGCAACGCCGCTATATAGAGATCGAAACCGGCTACACCGATGTGCTGAAGGAATACTTCGACGCGGCTGTAGAGATAGAGCGGGCCGTTTCGAAAGGATGAAGGATGAAGGATGAAGGATGAATATCCTTTGCACCGGCTTTCATCCTTCTGCCTTCCGATGATGGAGGCAAGCCATGGAAGACAACGATAATAATTTGCGCGGAGAAGAAGATAGAGTAATACCCTTCGACGGCGCGGGCGCATCGCCTGCTGATGAAGACTCCCTCCCTCACGGTCGGGGTACTGATGAGACCCGTTCGCGGTTTGGCAAGCGCAAGCGATGGATTGTAATCGTTGTGGCGCTGCTCGTCGTGGCGGCTGTTGCCCTGGCGCTTGTGATGAGGAGCGGGGCGGGCCGTAACGGCGCGGGGCAGTCTGTGCCTGTGCCATCTTTCGAAACTGTGCCTGCGCCTTCCGATGGGGCTTCAAATACTACCGTGCCGCGACCGGGCGAAATAGTCCTCACGATCTCTGCCTCGCAGATTGAGAGCGCACAGATAAAAACCGAAGCGGCTGCGGCCCTCCCAGGCGCGACACCGGCGGGCGAAGCTGGTTTGCGTACTACGGGGACGGTGCAGCCGAACGCTTATAAAGAGACTCCCGT
>JAKEHD010000272.1 GCA_022615215.1 Blastocatellia bacterium | reverse complement strand
TAAATGAGTTTGGCCTTGAAGCAATTGAATCCAATAGCGCGGGATAACATTCTGTAAAATAAAGCACGAGGAAAGCGAGACTCTGCAGGGTTGTGATAACTCCTGACATGCTAAACATTTATCGTGTTAATGCCTCAAGCCTTGAATTCGATACATAGTTGCGAGCACGCCCCGATATATCGCACTGAGTTGAAAAATGCCGGCCTTTCAGAATTTCGGCTCGAATACTTTTCCCAGGTTGAACTCACGTTAAAAAAAAACATTTGTCGGTCCCTGAATCGGGATTCAAATGGCGAAGCAAGGCTGTCAAGTGGATATTTAGTAGCTTATTAACTGTAAAGTAAGTATCCAGTGGTACTGAATATCCAATCAGTGATTCATCATTAACGCTTGAATCAAACTCTATCGCTCTCAGCTTTGAAAAACGATTTGCGGTCCACCGATCAGGTGAAGCGGAAAGAGGTTCTCAAACCTCGGAAACCGACTGAAAAAGCAGGCGCTATTTTTTGTGTATAAATATTTTCCTGTCCGACACGGATTGTATTTCCGGTAAGCGCGATAATAGAATAGCGATTCACAGACCGTCGTGTGTAAAATCGAATGAAAGCGAGCGAAGCCGGTTCGTGGGGGTTCTGCCGGGTGGTTGATGTCTGTTGGCATCTTTGATCGGAAAACCCGATGGATCGCTGGTCCGGATCCCTATCAAGAGCGGCTATCATTCAAAGATGGGGGGAATGCATTTATGGGGTTGAGGCTTGGAGAGATGAGGCCCTCGTGGGCTGCGTTGCCGATAGAACTTGTCGCCGGTGTGATATTTTTCGCGCATGGACTGCCGAAATTTTCAGACCCGGCCGGGTTTGCCGAAAGGGCCATGGGAGGCATCCCCTTATTTCTCTCCTACCTGGTCATAGCCGCAGAGCTTGGCGGCGGACTGTCGTTGCTCGCCGGCCTGCTTGTGAGGTTCAGCGCACTGGGCCAGCTTTGCGTGATGGCGGTGGCGGTCGTCGAGGTCCATTGGGCGACCGGGCTGACGGGGCGCGGGGGATTCGAATTCCCGCTCGTTTTGCTGGCAACTTCTCTGGCTCTTCTGATACTCGGGCCGGACCCGCTCTCGATAGATGACAAATTGAGGCCGTTACTTTACAGGTCGGGCAAAGTGGCCCTCCGCCGCGAGGACATAGACATAACGAATATGAAGGTTAAGCTTGCCGCGATATTATTAATACTTGCAGGCATAGGGCTGCCGTTCGCTCGCTCTTATGTGGGCATCCCCGAAGGAATCGCCCCCCTTGTAATGGCAGCGGTCGCGGGGCTTTTATCGGCTGCATCGGGAGCGGCCCTTGCGGGCGGCAAGCCCTGGGCATACCTGCCCGCATTCGTGATGGCAAGGTTGTATCTGGCTGCAAGCACATTGATGCTTTTCTGGATCAAGTACGCCGTGCGCGGCCTCGTGGCGATGACTGTGAGCCTCATCATCCTTGCCGCTCTCAGCAGCGCGCAACGCAGAACTCAGTGACGACGATTGCCCGCAAGAGCCCCGGTCATTTATAATGGCCGTTTCGGGTGAGGACACCATTGATGCCGAAAGGCGTTGAGCAAGAAGCTGAAACTATTACGATGGCTGAAACGCAGGCGATACTGTTCGATTTGGATGGCACGCTCATTGATACCACGCACCTGATATTGCGGTGCTTCGACCATTCATGGGAAAAGGTATGCGGCCGCATCCACGCGCGCGAGGCGCTGATTGAAACATTCGGCATCCCGCTGCGCGAGGCCATGAGCAGGCTTCTGGCCGGAACGAGCGATCTTGCAAATGAAGAACTCGATGGGCCCGATATAGTAGAGCGATTGCTCGTCGAGTACCGTTCGTTCAATGCCACGAATCACGATACGCTCGCTCAACCTTTCCCGAACGTCCGGCCCGTCATCGAAGAGCTTCGCGCGCGCGGTTACTCTATAGGGGTAGTGACATCGAAAAGCCGTGAGCTTGCCAGAAGAGGTTTGAGGCTGTGCTCGCTTGACGACCTGGTGGATGCGGCGGTCTTTCTCGAAGACACGGATCGCCATAAACCGGACCCTGCTCCGATACGCGCGGCGCTCGAAAGATTGAACGCCTCGCCGCAGAGAGGAGCCTACATAGGCGACAGCCGCCATGACATCATCGCAGGCCGCGCAGCAGGAGTGCGAACGGTGGCGGCATTGTGGGGACCGGTCCCGCGCGCCGCGCTCGAACGCGAGGGACCGGACCACTTGGCAGAAGCCGTAATCGAGTTGCTCGATATTTTCGACTGATACATCAGCCGTCAGCCGTCAGTGCGGATAGAGGAGGAACGAAGATCAACCACAGATTACACTGATGACACAGACAGAAATCTTTTGTGAAATCTGTGTTATCTGTGGTTAAAGAGCTGATAGCCGGGAGCAGTGATGAATAAGATTAAAGAGAGATATCGCAAAATACTGAGCGAAGAGACGGGACTGGTGCATCGCAAGGCGCGAGGGTCGGGGCTTGCGATCGCTCTGGCCTATCCGAACACTTACTACATAGGAATGTCGAACCTCGGCTTTCAATCCGTCTATCAGCTTTTCAACTCTTACAGGGGCGTGGCCTGTGAGCGAGTCTTCGTGCCCGACCCCGATATGGAACGCGAATTCGAACGCACTCGCACGCCTCTGCTCACGCTTGAGAGCGAAACGCCCGTTTCGGAGTTCGACGTGCTCGCAATCTCGGTATCGTTCGAGACCGATTATCTCAACATTCCCAAACTGCTCAGAATGTCTCGAATCCCCGTGATGGCCGAAGAGAGAAACCATTGGCATCCGCTGGTCGTGATGGGCGGGGCGGCGGCTTTCCTGAACCCTGAGCCGGTCGCCCCGTTCGTCGATGTTGTGTGCGTGGGCGAAGGCGAAGTGCTGGTTCCTGCTCTGCTCGAAGCCCTCAGTGAATCAAATTCGCGCGAAGAGTTGCTTCTGCGACTCGCCCGTGAGCCGGGTTTTTACATACCGAAATTTTACGAGATTCATTATGACCCGGACGGCTCCCCGAGAGAGATACTCCCGACGAACGGCGCGCCCCGTCGCGTCTTCACCATGCGAAACCCCATGCGCAAGCAGGAAGGGCACGCGCAGTTCGACGACCCGTTCATCCCCGCAAGCGAAATACTGACCGAAAACACAGAGATGAGCGGCCGCTACCTGATGGAGATTTCGCGCGGGTGCTCCATGGGCTGCCGGTTCTGCTGGGCGGGCTATTCCTATCTCGCGCCGAGGGTCTTTTCGGCCGATAAACTTCTCGCTCGCGCAGCCGAGATGCGCAAGCACACAGACAAGGTAGGTCTCGTGGCAACGGCCGTGTGCGATCACCCCGAGATACATAAAATCCTCGATGGTCTCGAAGAGCTTGATTACCATATATCGGTCTCCTCGCTCAGGCTGGACCAGATTTCGCCCGAACTATTAGACGCGCTCGTGCGCCGCAAAGACCAGCAACTCGCAATCGCGCCCGAAACCGGTTCCGACCGCCTGCGCCGCGTCATCAACAAAGACCTCACGAACGACCAGATAGTCGAGATCGCCCGGCAGATATTCGAGCGCGGCATCTTCAATCTGAAACTATATATGATGATAGGGCTGCCGACCGAAGAAGACGAAGACCTCGACGCAATACTTGCGCTCACCTCGCGCATACGCGACGAGATGCTCTTCGTTGCGCGGCCGCGCGGCCGCGTAGGCTCGGTAATCGTGTCGCTCAATGCCTTCGTGCCCAAACCTCAGACCCCTTTTCAGTGGGAACCCATAGAGCCTGAGCGCGTGCTCGACCGCAAGATCAAATACCTGACGCGCGCGCTCAAACAATTGCCTAACGTAGAGGTCCGCGCCATGTCTTCGCGCATAGCCCATCTTCAGGCGCTCATATCCCTGGGCGACCGGCGCATATCGGAATTCCTTCTCGAAGCGGATCGCACGGGCAACTGGCGGCAGGCGATGCGCAAGTACACGGACTATGCGCAGAGGAGGCGTTCGTTAGACGAAGCCCTGCCGTGGGATGTGGTAGACATTGGGCTTACGACCGAGTTCATGAAGAAAGAGTACGAGCGCGCGATGGCCGAACGTATCACGAAGCCGTGCCCTGCCATAGACCCGTGCATTCGCTGCGGCGTATGCGACCCGCGCAACGTGCCTGAAAACGCGCTCGTGCAATTGTCCTGGATGAAGCCCGCCACGACGAGCGGCCACGCTCGGCCCGAAACCGGACTCTCAATCGCAGGCGATTGATTGCGGAAACGGACAGGAGAGTGTCATGAATAACGACATCGGAGCTTTTATCATTTGCACGCCGGAATTAAAGCGCGGGCGGCCGCGCATCGCCGGAACCGGTTTGACAGTTCATCGAATCGCGATATGGTATAACCTCGGACACACGCCGGAGGAAATCGCCCACCAATATCAACACCTCTCACTCGCGCAGGTCTATGCCGCACTGTCTTACTATCATGCCAATCGCGACGAGATCGACGCTGAAATCGAGGCCGACCAGGTGGAAGCCGACAAAATCGAGGAAGAATATAAAAACGCTCGCAAGACGGCTTGATGAGAATACGGCTCTACATAGATGAAGATGCTATGGCGTATGGTCTTGCGCAACAACTCCGGCTGCGAGGCGTGGACGTTACTACTGCTCTCGATGAAGGAATGATTGAATGCGACGACATCGAACATCTTGAATATGCAACCGCGCAGAGTCGCGTGTTGTATTCGTTCAACATTGGCGATTATCACCGGCTCCACACAGAATATTTGATACAGGGAAAACATCACGCCGGTATTATCCTGTCCCAACAGCAACGCTACAGCATAGGCGAGCAATTGCGCCGCCTTCTGCGAATCATCACTCTGAAGACAGCCGAAGATATGTTGAATGAGATTGAGTTTTTAAGCTCATGGGGATAATAGCACCTCTGTTTGCAAACCACCGCAGCGACACAACAGCCTTCTTGCGGAATTTGAGTTGGCGGGAAACGTATGTCATGATTGTCTTTCTCAAGCTTATAAGATCAGTGGAAAAAAGGAGAATGCATGACCCACCGGTTGAAACCAAATCTTAGCCCCCGGCTGCTTGGGGTTGTACTGATACTCGCCTTATCGGTTCTGCCAGTTAAATCTTTCACTGAAGCAAAGGAAACCGCTCCCAGGTTCGGCATAGCGATTCATGGAGGGGCGGGCACTATTTTGAGGGGCAACCTGACCCCTGAGCTTGAACGCTCTTACAATGCGAAGCTTGAGGAGTCATTGCTTGCGGGTTACGAAGTCCTGAAAAAAGGCGGCAGCAGTCTTGACGCAGTGGAGGCCGCCATCAGGGTTATGGAAGACTCGCCGCTCTTCAACGCAGGGAAAGGGGTCGTCTTCACGAGCGAAGGGACCAATGAAATGGATGCTTCGATCATGAACGGCAAGACGTTGGAAGCGGGCGCTATAGCCGGAGTCAAGCGCGTCAAAAATCCTATAAGCCTTGCGCGCCTCGTCATGGAAAAATCGCCCCACGTCATGATGACGGGAGAAGGGGCCGAAGCCTTCGCCAAACAACACGGGGTCGAGATGGCGGGCAAGGATTACTTCTACACCGAGCGCCGATGGAAGGAATTGCAAAGGGCGAAAGAAGAAGAGAAACGAGAGGAGAAGAAGAAAGACGATAAACCCGGCGAGAAGAACGGCCCTGATGCTTCGTCCGTCGATAGAAAGCACGGGACTGTAGGGTGTGTGGCCCTCGATAAAGAGGGGAATCTGGCCGCAGGCACTTCTACCGGAGGGATGACCAACAAGAGATTCGGGCGCGTTGGCGATGCCCCCATAATCGGAGCAGGCACTTATGCAAACAACCTCACCTGCGCCGTCTCGTCAACAGGGCACGGAGAATACTTCATACGCTCGGTCGTCGCCCACGATATATCTGCGTTGATCGAGTACAAAGGCATGTCTTTGAAAGAGGCCGCCGATATGGTTGTGATGGATAAGCTCGTAAAGCTAGGCGCAACGGGCGGCGTCATCGCCCTGGACAAGGACGGCAATGTAGCCATGCCTTTCAACACGCCCGGCATGTACAGGGCCTACACGGACGCGAACGGCAAGCCGGTCGTGAAAATTTATAAAGATTGAATCACAAGAAAGGAAGAACATGAGCACGAATAACCTTGTTGAACTGACCCGTCTGGGACAATCGATCTGGTACGACAACATAGAGCGAGGGCTTCTAACATCGGGCGAGTTGAAACGCCTGATAAATGAAGACGAACTGCGCGGCGTCACCTCGAACCCCGCCATATTCGAGAAGGCCATAAGCGGCTCGGACGATTACCTCGACCAACTCACCGAGCTGGCCGAACAGAACAGAAGCGCGAACGAAATATACGAAGCCCTCGCCGTGCGCGATATACAGATGGCCGCAGACCTTCTCGCGCCCGTCTATGGCCGAACCGAAGGCGCGGACGGGTTCGTGAGCCTCGAATGCTCGCCCCTGCTTGCGCGCGATACCGAAGGGACTATAGAAGAGGCCCGCAGGCTTTGGAGCATGGTCAGTCGCCGGAATGTGATGATAAAGATTCCGGGCACGCCCGAAGGCATGCCCGCCATCGAGCAAGCCATAACGGAAGGCATAAACATAAACATCACGCTCCTGTTTTCGCTCGACAGCTATCGCCAGACCATCGAAGCCTACACTCGCGGACTGGAACGTCGCTCGGCCGAAGGCAAGCCTATTGATAGAATCGCATCGGTGGCAAGCTTCTTCGTCAGCCGCATAGACACAGCCGTCGACAAACTCCTCGAAGAGCGAATCGCCGCGAGCGCGAGCGAAGAAGAGAAGTCTCAATTGCAAAGGCTTCTCGGCCGCATAGCGATAGCCAATGCGAAGATGGCCTATCAGATATTCAAAGAGGCATTCGGCGGCGCACGGTTCGCGGCTTTGAAAGAGAAGGGCGCGCGCGTGCAGCGGCCTCTGTGGGCATCGACTTCGACCAAGAACCCTGCCTACAGAGATGTTTATTATGTCGAAGCTCTTATCGGCCCGGACACGGTAGACACCCTGCCGCCTGCTACGCTCGAAGCCTTCCGCGATCACGGGCAGGCGCGCGTGAGTATAGAAGACGACCTCGACCAGGAGCGCGGGTATCTCTTTGAACTCGAAGGCGCAGGCATAAGCCTCGATGAAGTCACCCGTCAGGTGCTTGATGAGGGATTGGAGAAATTCTCGGAACCCTTCGAGAAATTGCTGGCCGCTACGGCCGCGCGGCGCGACGAGATTTTAGGCCGCGAGCGCGCAAGCGGCACAGCGACAGATTAAAAGGCCACAGAATCACACAGAAGATCACAGAAAAAGAGGAAAGACACTCTGATATGCGATTGTTCCTGGTTTAAAAATCTGCTGTTTCAAATCCCCCTGGCTGGGGCGGAAACGGCTGCCTCGATCAAACGATTTTAAAAGGCACGCGCTCTGGATATTCTGTGTATTTCTGTGTGTTTCTGTGGCTATTTCCGGAGAATGAATGGCAGCATTTCAAAGAAACATCATAGTCGAAATGGATTGGGTCGACGAAGCGAGTTTCGAGATACGCGGCACGCTCGACGATCAGATACATTCGCTCGCGGCGCGTTTGCTTATAAGCTTTCCCGATTACCTGATAC
This sequence comes from Blastocatellia bacterium, assembly GCA_022615215.1. GTDB lineage: Bacteria > Acidobacteriota > Blastocatellia > UBA7656 > UBA7656 > JAKEHD01. Next base: position 8,792 of record JAKEHD010000272.1, on the reverse strand, counting down.
GCGAGGCATCCGCCGAGATCACGCGCATGCCCTATCCGGGCTTCTGCCAGGGAGCGACCCCTGCGCTCGCGAAACTCGTGGGCGAAAGAATAGGGCGAGGCTTTCGCAAACGCGCGGGAGAGGTAATCGGCGGGGCCGAAAGCTGCAATCATCTCCACACGCTCATAAACGATATGGCCGCGTGCGCGTTTCAGATGAACTACATCGCCGCAAAGCAAAGGCCGGAAGCTCAGGAAGTTATGCGCGAAGTGGCCGATGACCCGGCGCGCAGGCGCGAGATGGTTCTCGGATGGATGCCGCGATTGCGCAATAGCTGTTTCGTCTTCAGCGAGGCGAGCGATTCGCTCTTTCAGTTGAAGAGAGAAAACCCGTCCGAAGACGATACGTCCGCACATTCCAAGTAAGGAGTTGATGCATTGGGAAAATACTTCGAAGACTTCGAAATAGGCGAAGAGGCTGTGACGGCCGGACGCACCATCACCGAAACCGACATAGTGAACTTCGCAGGGATAACCGGCGACTGGAACGAGCTTCACACCAATAAAGAGACATCCGCGCGCGGTCCCTTCAAAGAGCGCATAGCCCACGGCGCGCTGATCTTTTCCATTGCCACAGGGCTTTCGGTGCGACTCGGCCAGACAAGTGATACGGTCATCGCATTCTACGGGCTTGACCGGCTGCGATTCGTCAAGCCGACATTCATAGGCGACACGGTTCGCGTCCGGCAAAAAGTGGAAGAGAAGACCGAACGCGACGCGCACTGCGGCCTTGTGACCATGCTCAACGAGGTCGTCAATCAAAGAGACGAGGTCGTCGTGAGCTACACGGCCAAAGTGCTGCTCGAACGCCGCTCTTAGCCGTGCAGCCTAAAGCGTGCTCGATTAGCAATTTGCATGGGAGATTGTGAATGGCAGAGATGACCGGCGCGCAGGCTATTTATGAGATGATGGCCCGCGAAGGTGTCCGCTACATCTTCGGCAATCCCGGCACCACAGAGCTTCCTCTCATGGACCTGTTTGCCGCGCGCGATGAAATCAATTACATCCTCGCTCTTCACGAAGACGCGGCGCTCGGCATGGCCGCAGGCTACGCCGAAGCGACGGGCAGGGCCGCCGCCGTCAACCTGCATACCAATCCCGGAGTCGCTCACGCGCTCGGCAATCTCTACAACGCATACAGAATGGGCACTCCGCTCGTCGTCACAGCAGGCCAGCAGGACACGCGCGCCCTGATAAGCGAGCCGCTGCTTACGGCCGATCTCCTGGAACTCACGCGCCAGCATACGAAGTGGGCATGGGAAGCGCGCCACGCATCGGAAGTGCCCGCCTGCCTTGCGCGCGCTTTTCAAATAGCGGAAACTCCGCCCACCGGCCCGGTGTTCTTATCCTTTCCTGTGAACGTGATGGAAGAGCGCGCCGAAATGGATTTGCCGCCCGTCACGCGAACAGGCCAGCGCATCAGAGGCGACCGCGCGAGGATAGAAGAAGCGGCGCGCATTCTCTCCCATGCAAGCAACCCTGCGATCATAGCGGGGGACGGCTGCGCCCGCTCAGGCGCGGTGGACGTGATAGTGAAACTCGCGGAGATGCTTGGCTCGCGCGTATATCTTGAACCTCTGAATGCGTTGATGGACTTTCCGACCTCGCACGCGCTCTATGGCGGGCCGCTGCTTCCGAATGCAAGACAGACTCAGGCGATGCTCCTGCCTCACGACGTTATTATCATTTTAGGCGTCAACACACTCGTGCCGCTCGTGCATACGGGAGTTCGCATGATACCTGCCGGAGCGCGGCTCATTCAGATCGACGTACACGTGCGCGAACTCGGCAAGAACTATCCGGCGGAGGTCGCCTTGCTTGCCGACATACGTTCAGCGGTTGAGGAATTGATCGAAACCCTCGCGCCGCTCATCACCGCCGAACTTCGAGACGTGATCTCGCGCCGCAAACGAATCGCCATCGAAGAAAACAGGGCCGCACGCGCGGCTTTTACTGAACAAGCAATGGTCGCGCCCGAACGCGGTCCCGTGCCTCCGGCTTATCTCGTGCGCGAGATGCGTGCTGCCTGCGCGCAGAGCGCCGTGATGGTAGACGAAGTGGTATCTGCGAACGCGCAATTCCGCATGACGTTCGGAGCCAATGAGCCGAACTCATACTTTTATGCGAAAGCGGGCTGTCTGGGATTGGGGCTGCCCCTTGCGATAGGCGTGAAGCTTGCGATGCCCGACCGTCAGGTGATATGCGCGGTGGGCGACGGGTCCGCGCTCTATTCTATTCAATCGCTGTGGACGGCGGCGCGATATGGTGTGGCCGTGAAGTTTGTAATCTTCAACAATGCGAGCTACGAGATTTTAAAAGGCGGACTGCTCGCCCTCGGAGGCGCATCTGTCGAGCGGGGAATATATCCGGGCACAGATATCGACAAGCCCCAGATAAACTTCTCGGCGCTTGCCGAGTCTATGGGAGTGGCGGGGCGTCGCGTCTCGGAAACGGCTGAACTTCGCGCGGCGCTCGATTGGGCATTCGCTCACGATGGACCCGCGTTGCTCGATGTAGCGATAACCCGCGAGGTGCGCAGCTTGTTGAGATGATGCGCTGTCGAAGTATAGAAATTTGTAAGTCATAATTACTCAACCTCCGCGCGTCCCGTAGGGACGGCTGAATTTAGGCAGGTCATTTATGGCCTGCAAATCGGGCTCAACCGTCGCTCGCGCGACGCGAAATATGTTCGACCTGGCACCGGGCCTTGAAAGACCCGGCTAAATCGGGCAGCCGCTGACGCGGCTGAGTTGTTACTGCAAATCAACATAATGATCGAAAGTAGAGGGACTCACAGATGATGAAGCTCACGAGGATTCAGGTACTGCTTTCAATACTCTTTGTCGCCGCGTTGCTCGCCGTGCCTATGATGCAGGCGTCGAGCATGCAAAGGTCGAATGTCAAAGTGGTCTACGCGGGGCGATTGATCGACGGCCTGTCGAGTACAGTTCGCACCAACGTCTCGATAATCATAGACAACTCTTCGATACGCGAAGTGCGCGATGGACGGGCGACGGTAGAGGGGGCCGAGGTGATCGACCTGTCGGATGCGACCGTGATGCCCGGACTGATCGATTGCCACACGCATCTGACCATGCAACTCGGCAGAGATCAGTTGCTCAATGAACTGATACTCAGGAATTCAGATCGCGCCATCACGGCGACCGTTTACGCGCGGCGGACGCTTATGGCGGGATTCACGACCGTCCGCGATGTGGGGTCGGGGAATTTCGTGGACATAAGCCTGCGCAACGCAATCAACGCCGGAACCATTCCCGGCCCGCGAATGTTCGTGGCGACCGAAGCTCTGAGCATAACGGGCGGGCACGGCGACATAGGCGGCATAAGAGAAGACCTTCTGCCCGAACCCGATTATCGCAACGGGATAGTCAACAGCCCCGAAGACGGCGTCCGCGCAGTCCGCTACCTCGCCAAATACGGCGCGGACCATATAAAGATCACAGCCACAGGCGGCGTGCTCTCGATAGCCGATTCGGGGGCGGGCCAGCAATTCACCTTCGAAGAGATCAAAGCCATAGTCGACACGGCCCGCTTGCTCGACCGCAAAGTGGCCGCGCACGCGCACGGAGCAGAAGGCATGAAAGTGGCAATTCGCGCAGGGGTCGCCTCGATCGAGCACGGCACATATCTCGATGACGAAGCGATTCAATTGTTCAAAAAGCATGGAACTTATCTCGTGCCCACGATCATAGCGGGCAAATCCGTAGAAGCGGCGGCGAAGGTGCCCGGCTTCTTTCCGCCCGCAATTGAAGCGAAAGCGCGCACCATCGGGCCGCTGATTCAGGGTGCATTCGCAAAGGCATATCGCGGAGGCGTGAAGATCGCTTTCGGCACAGACGCGGGCGTATTCCCTCACGGCCAGAACGGAAAGGAGTTCGAATACATGGTCGAGGCGGGGATGCCCGCTATCGAAGCGATACTTGCGGCCACGCGCGGCTCGTCCGATCTGATAGGCCATTCGGAAAACATAGGAAGCATCCAAGCGGGCCGCTATGCGGATCTAGTGGCCGTAAAGGGAGACCCGCTTGCCGACATAAAGTTGTTGCAAAACGTCAGCTTCGTGATGAAAGAAGGCCGCGTTTATAAGCGAGACGGCAAGCCGGTCGTGGAGTAGGCGGAAGGCAGCAAGCAGTTTGAGTGCGAGTTGGTTATCGAAGTGTGATAGCGGACTCGCACATTGTATACTGCGCGGGGTAAAAAGAAGGTTTCCCCTGGGAGCGCAGGCATCCTGCCTGCTGGCGTTTGTGCATTCATGGGATTGAGGGAAACTATCAATTCATGCCGCGCGCGGTATAGTATAATTTCAACCGATGAAGAGTAAGGCGAAAATGAACCCTGCACGCCGCGCAATCGAGAAGGCCGAGCCTTCGCGGCCCGTATATTTTTTGTCGCTCACAGTTGAGAACGTGCGCTGCTTCGGCCCTGAACAAACGCTCGACCTATCCGACGGCAACGGCCGCCCCGCTCAATGGACTATTTTGCTTGGCGATAACGGCGTTGGGAAGACGACGTTGCTTCAGAGTTTAGTTGCGATTATACCCGCACCTTATACAAAGAAGTTCGATAAAGATGTAGTCATTGATAAACCAATGTCGCCGAAGTTTGCTGCCGATCCTCAAATACGTATTCAATGGAATGTTTCTAGAAGCGAAGATACGCAATTTTATTTCTCAGCTTCCTTTTCCATAGAAGCTAATTTGTCCGGTTCTAGTGAGGGTAAAAAAATGAAGGGTTTCTTCCTAAGAGGGACAAATAAAGAAGCCGAATTTACTCTAATAGAGCAAGAGGTTATTGAAGAAGTTGTTTGCTTCGGCTACGGCGCGGCGCGGCGCATGGGTGAAACATCACTTTCGGATGCGGGCGAAGATGATCCGACTGCAAGCCTCTTTGATGAAAGCGCCACGCTTCGCAATGCTGAAGAATGGCTGCTTCAGGCTGACTATGCCGCGAGCAAGCCTTCACCTGTTCAGAGACGCGCTCAGGAACGACGCGACCGGATAAAAGAAATTCTAATCAATCTGTTACCAGATGTGACAGAGATAAGATTCGCTCAACTCAGCGAAAAAAGCATGAGGCCAGGCGTTGAATTCAAGACTCCTTACGGCTGGGTCTCTATTAAGAATTTGGGATTGGGTTATAAAACGCTGATAGCCTGGATGGTCGATTTCGCCTCGCGCATGTTCGAGCGATACCCCGACAGTCCCAACCCTCTCGCTGAACCTGCCATCGTGCTTGTGGATGAAATAGATTTACATCTTCACCCGAAATGGCAGCGTAGCATTATGAGTTTCCTGAGCGAGAAATTCCCGAACACTCAGTTTATTGCGACCGCTCACAGCCCGCTAGTCGTGCAGGCCGCGACCGATGCAAACATCGCCCTGCTGAAACGCGAAGGCGATCACGTAATCATCAAAAACGATGTCGAAGCGATTCGCGGCTGGCGTATAGATCAGGTGCTCACGAGCGATCTGTTCGGCCTTGAAAGCGCCCGGCCGCCTGAGATGGATGAGGCGCTCGCCGCGCGCAGAAAGATTCTCTCGAAAGGCAAGCTCACGAAGAAAGACAGAGAGAAACTGCGAGCGATTGAAGCCCGTATCGGCCAACTGCCCGCAGGAGAAACGCCCGAAGAGATCGAGGCAATGGACATAATACGCCGCGCCGCCGAACGGCTGAAATAATGAAACTGCCGGGACTTTCATGATTCGCATCGATAAGCCTGAAAAAGCTCCTGACGTTCTGACGAAGAAAGGAAAGACTAAAAGGCGAGGTCTCTGCGCCGCCTACAGCCGATACGCTGACGCATACAAGAGCGGCGCGAAAGAGTTCAAATTCGATCCCAAAATCTACGCGCATGCAAGCGTAAAGAGCGCGCTCATCTCAGCGCAAAACGGCAAGTGCTGTTTCTGCGAATCCAAAATCATTCACATCGCTTATGGAGACGTGGAGCACTTCCGGCCCAAAGCCGGATACCGTCAGAAGGCGAGCGACGATCTTGGGCGGCCCGGCTATTACTGGCTTGCTTATGAATGGAAGAATCTCTTTTTCTCGTGCCAGTTGTGCAATCAGCGATTCAAGAGAAACCTTTTCCCGATTGCCGATTCTGACCTGCGGGCCAGATCGCACAAAGGCGACCTCGACCGGGAAGAGCCGCTATTCATAGACCCTGCCGCAGACGACCCCGAAGAGTTTATCTCTTTCAGGGAAGAGATCCCTTACTCAATCAATGACAACCCAAAAGGCAAGGCAACTATAGAGATGCTTGGGCTTGATCGAAACGAGTTGAACGAAATCCGGCGCGACTCTTACGAGATGTTAAAGGCGCTCTACCGGGTGGCCCACATCAGTCCCCCTTTGCCGGGAATAAGCGATGACGCAAAGGCTCTGCTTGATAAGGCGATTCAGGCATCCTCTCAGTTCGCGAGCATGGCGCGGGCCGCTGTTCGCAAGCAATTTTCGCCATTATGATCGGCGGCGGTTTTGATTGATAAACAATCGCGGTTCAGTCTTCATCCGTCTGGCGGCGCGGGTCTTTTTTATGCTTCACGCGCCGTTCGGCCTTTCGCTTTTTGTCTTCGATTTTTTTCGAAGGCAGTATGGGAGCGCGCTCGCGTGGTCGGAGCTTCTCTTTCTCTATGGTTATCTTGTCGCCCTTCTTCGCCAACAGGCGCTTCCTTCCATTCAGCGGTCAGTGATCAGTGATCAGTGGTCAGCTTCACCTCTCCACTCCCACTTTCATCCTTCATCCTTCATCCTTCATCCTTCCAAACACCCCTGCATCCTCAACGGCTCATCAATACCATGATGGATTGCGAAGCCGTTTGCGCCAGGTCGAAGAATTGCTTCACCTCCCCGTAGCCGGAAGCCGGAACCACGCGTTCGTTTATGACCATTCGCCTTCGAACCGCGACAAAGATTTCTTTCTTCTCTCGCTCGTTCACTTCGTAAGTGAGCGTGAACTCGCCGAAAGCCGTGTTGAGACCTGCGCCGCGCGGCATTTCGTCTACACGGAACCCGCGCGGCAATTCTATAGTGATGAAGTCTTCCTTTACAGATCGCATCTCGAACGATACAGGATGCTCTCGCTCCGCTTGAGTGAAGACCGGGTGATTTTGCACCCACAGGAGCACGGGTCTTAGCACGAGGAGCTTGCCCAGCCGATTGGCATAGCGGCGCGCTTTCACGGTGTACTCTATGGTCAAAGGGGCTTCCAGGTCGGCATCTCTGTTGATCTTCAAATCGGAAATCACAGCGCCCGGTATATCGCTCGCCACGCGCGCGCCTATCTCGCGGGCATACTCTTCGGCGCTAGACCGTGAAATACTGCGCCGGGCTGCAGAAGCCAGTTGTCCTGTTGCAACTTCCCTGACGGTCGCAACAATGTCGCCGGTCTCCTCGACCTTGACGGCCACTTCGCGGCGCGCGTGGTTGGCCGTTTCGGGCCGGATAGGGAGTTGAACCAGACCTCCCGAATCACCGTTGACCACAAGCCCGTAACTGCCCTGAAGGTAAAAAGGGAGATCGCCCAAAGGAGTTATACTGTCGGTCGGGTCGAAAAACAGCAATGAGTTGAATCGTGAATCTTCCGTCGTGCCCGGCTCGCCTGATTCGAAGGCGATAGCGATTATCGCGTGATTGAATTGCAGCGGAGAAGGCCAGGCCGGCCGGACGCGGCCGGGGTCGCCCGAAAAGACAAGCACGATATGTGACTCTACATTAACGGCGCGCAGCATCGCCTGCATGAGGGCGCTCTTGTCCTTGCAATCGCCATAGCCCTTCTTGAGCACCACGTCGGCAGGGTTGGGACGATAGCCGCCGATCGCGCCGAGTTGAATCGAGACGTAGCGGATGCTCCTCTGAACCCATCGCGATATGGCCCGCACCTTTTCAATGTCCGAAGCGATTCCGGCGGTCAACTCTTTCGCCTTCGCCTCGATGGGTTCTTCGGCCCGTATTCGCCTCTCCATCAAATCTTCGGCCCATCGTGATACATCCTGCCAGGAGGCGACCGACCTCTCGGCAGCGCGCCCTCCCGCAGGGGAATAAGAGACCGCTACGAAAGGCGAGAGTCCCGCAATATCGGGCATGCGGGATTCTTCTTTTAGCGGCGGAAGGTTTTGAAGCTCCCACGTGTAGCTGCTGCCGTCGACTACAGGCGCTATGGGCGCGTGATTGAAGACGAAGGATTCGACCTTCCATCCGGCAGGCAGATTCAATCGATAGCGGGACGCGAGGACGGGCGATCTCGTCTGAAAGAAATGATAATCCTGATTGACGAGCGGCTTTTCTTTTCGCACCCATTCGAATGCGACCACCGAGCCAATGTCGACCTCTCTGAAGCGCATGACCTTCGAACGTATGTCACTGTAGAGGTCGTCTGCTATCGACTCTTCGATGGCGTTGCGGCTTCCGAGTTTGAAGACCTTGTCGTCAGCGCGTATGTGCCAGGCTGCGAGGTCGCTGATCTTGGTCTGGCTGTCATAGAAAATCTCGCGCCGCCCGGCCACGCGCCCTTCCTGATTGTGTACGCGCAGTATGTACCTGGAACGTGTCTCCGCTTTGCCGTCATCCTTGACCGTAGTGACGCGCTCATCGAGTAAGACCACGAAGGGGGTGTTCTTATCATAATTCTGCGCAGAAGTTTGCAGGACGGCCTTGATCCATTCGGGCGCTGAATCGACGGGCGATGTGCCAACAGGGGCAAGGGGGAGCAGGGGAGCAGGGGAGCAGGGGAGC
>JAKEHD010000271.1 GCA_022615215.1 Blastocatellia bacterium | reverse complement strand
CTCTACTCAAAATTGTCATTCCATGCCGCGCGCAGTATACCAGCCTGAGTTAATGCCACCCCAAGTCTATTTATTATCATGTCGTCTGTCGGGCGCAGGGCTAATGCTTTCCTGTAGGCATTGGCTGATTCCTGATACCTCACTTCGTTATATAAAGATTGGCCCAGAAAGAAAGCAGCATTTGCCGCTTCGGTCTTATTCCTTTCTAATTCACCCTCTCTTATTTCAAGAGACCGTGATAACTGCCCGGTTGCCAGAGGATAGTTCCTCGCGTAGAGGGCGGCCAGTCCTATCTCGTAAGGGGCTTCGGCCTTCTCCGCCCACGTGCCTATCGCCCGGTCCACATCGCCGGGGTCCAGCCCATAAGCCTTGGCTACCTCTTCGAGTACCGCCCGCCGCTGTCCTTCTGTGATCGTCTCGCTAGCCGTTTTGGGAGCGAGTTCATAGAGCACACTCTCAGCCATCGCGCGCAATGCTTTCGGGTTTGCAAGCATCCGCTTGTCGAATTTCTTTGCCGCAACGACCGACACGAAACTGTCAGGCTTGCCGTCGAAAGGTGGCATTAGTACGCGCCCGTTCCAGGGGCTGATGAGAATCCAGTTCTCGTTGCCTTCTGCTCCCTTGAGCAATTGCAAGTGAATCCAGTCGCCGGGGCGAGTATCTTTTGGCAGAGCCATTCGCATTATACCTGCGCTGTCTGTGGGGTCGCTGCGAGAGTCGTCACCCTCGATGCTCAACACGACTCCCTCAACGGGTTTGCCGTCTGCATCGGTGACATATACGATCAGGATGGCTTCTTTTGCGAGCGCCAGCCCGCAGAAGACCAATGCTGTCATGAAGAGATAAATCGAACGGGCACGAATTCTCATTGTCACCTCCTGCGGAGGATTATGATCACGGGCCTGTTGCCCGCCAGGTGATGTTGGTCTTCTTGTTAATATCCTTCCTTCTTTGCATGCAGCCGAATTGTTTGATCTTGCGCCTCTCAACGCGACTGAAATTCCCGCCTCGGGCGCGTCCGGTTCAAACAGCCTTCAACTGAGTCCGCCCAGATTGTGTTTGAACCACACGGCGATTATCTCTGCCAGTTCCGGGTGAGCGGCAAAAATGTTCGTGGCGTGCTCGGTCCCTGAGACCTCTATGGTCTGTGCCTTGCGGCTCTTTTCGCGTAACACTGTGAAGAGGTCTTTCATGGGGGGAGCTTTCTCGTCCACGGATTTGACAAACAACCAGGGGACGTGGCTTCCGTCTATCGCTTCCATAGATTCGTCGCTGAACGATCCCGGAGAGAGCGCGACATAAGCGCTCCCGTAGCCGCTCTTCCTTGCCGCAATCGCCATTGACTCTCCGCTGTAACTCGCTCCGACGAACCCTATCCTTTGCGCGTCAATGCCCCGAACCGTCTTCAGGTAGCGATGCACGGCCGTCACATCCTCATCCGACGGTTTGATCGTCAGGGCGCTGCTCTTCTCGTCATAAGGTATGAACTTTCCTTTGTTGATGCTCTCGCCATGTCCGCGCAGGTCTACGCGCAGGGAAGCGATGCCCCTCTCGGCGAGGCGCGCGGCCAAGTCGCTGTAGACTCGTCTCTCCCCCGCAGCCTTGTTGAGGAGGATCACAGCCGGGACGGGGCGCTCTGAGGCAGGAACTACCAGGTCGCAAACTATCTTCCATCCGTCACTCTCGACGACGACACGTGTCTCTTTAATCGCCACTTTCTCAGATTGCGCAACGTGAAAATCGGGGAGGCTGATAACCACAGTCACGAGAGATAAGGCCACTTTAGCAAACATCACAAGTATTTCTCCTTCACAACCGAAGTGACATGCGGCGGGTCCATTATATTAAGAGCCGCTCCCGTCTCGCAACGCTTGCGTTAAGGGCCGGAGATAAAACCGCTTAGGTCGTTCGGCTATTCGGCCTTCCCGTATTTCACGAGTTTCAGCGAGCCGTCTTGCAAAAGCCCGATTCCGCGAGCGTAGTACTTGTACTCCTTTTTTCCAGGCTCAAGGGGCGTCGTCTCTTCCACCTTCAGACAGTTCCTGAATTCCCCCGCCGGGGTCTTTACGGTTTCGCTGAGGCTTACGATTTCGGCCCGGTCCATCGCCACTCCGGGAGCTATCTCCTGATAGTATCTCGCCCTTAGCAATACCTCTCCCGGCATCATCAGGCCGTATTTCGCGCCTTTTGTTCCTGCGAGCCATGCCCCGTCGTGGCTTGCGACCTTGCCCTCTTTGTATATGTCGACCTCTTCGCCGAAATAGAAGACGCTGTTTGTGCGTTTGCTTATGGCGAAGTAATTGCGCGAGACCTCGACCAGTTTGCCGTCTTTGGTTTCCCGCTCCTCGACCGCTCGCGTTTCCACGCCGTCAACCGTTTTGGTCTCGTCCAGAACCGTGATCGTAAGCCTCTCCTTTCCGCCTTCGAAGACCGATTGATAGCCAGGTTCGAGTATGAAATAAGGGTTGCGCCCTGTGGCGGACAACTCGCCCTTTTCGACCGCGAATTCAGAGGTCCACGAGCCGTCGTCCCTCTTTTGCTCGTTCGCTTGCGAATCAGTCCGGTACGCGAGCAACCCGATGATGATGATAAAAGGGAGCCAGAGACGTTTCATGATCGTTCTCCAGATTGCCTGTATTAAACATCTGTTGCCGTGCGAGGAAACGCCGGATCCTCTTTAATCTGCCTTGCCTGCCACAGATGCCTGCGTTCGTGCGCCGCGTTGAAAGCCAGTTCCTGACCGAGGCTGAGTCTGAACCACCCGGTTGCCGAATTATTCACTTTGACACTCGATAAATTTATTCCATTCGCGCTCTTGATGCATCCCAGGAACGCCTCTTGCAAACCGTAAAAGCCCAGTACGGTTTCTCCGTAAGGTCGGTCTGCCGATGGCAGGTACGCCTTTGGAGCCTTGAACTTGATCTTTGCAGGAGGCTCCATGGAACGCACGAACCATTTTTCCATCACCCCATATCGAAACGGTCCCTGACTGAGCAAGCCTTTCGACCTGGCCTCATGGATTGCGTGATACATATTCGTCAGCGAGTCGCGTCCCGTGACCACGAGGTGATCTATGCATTGCGCGATAGACCATCGGCCCCGGCCCGGCTGCCAGTTGAATTGAGCCTCGGTCAAATCTCCGAGCAGCTTTTGAGCGTCAGTCTTTATCTCCTCAAACTGCCGGTGATAATTCTGTAAGTCTTCGACTAACACGGATATCTCAAGCCGATAGCTGAACATCATCGCCCTCCGATTGCTGCCGGTTCATGTGTCCGTAGATTCCGATCAATACCAGTAATGCTCCTATGACGATGTGCAACACATCATCGACAGCCGTCCAGCGAAAGAACCGCTCAGGGAAGAGCCCCGTCGCGCTTGCCAGAGCTTGATAGAGGTCTATCGCTCCGAAGCCTATATTGAATCCGCGTATGAGATGGTCGCTCTTCATCAGCACGAATACAATCCCTACGGCTCCGAAGGCTATGTGAAAGATATTGTAAGCGGGTGCGGTACTGGTTGGCTGCTCAGGCATTATGAACCCTAAAACGCCTACCAGGACGAGCAAGGGAGCGAAGATCATCAAGGTGAGATGGTTCAGGTTCTTTCGTAGGGGTTTCATTCTTTGGTTCCCTCCCTCTCGGTATGCTGAATGGCTTTACTGTTTATGCCGCCTCAGTTTACGCGCGCGCGCCGTTTGCGTCAATCAATCGAATCGCGGCGGCTCTGCATACAAATTCGATCAAACCCAGAACTCTATTTCGACAGTCTTATCGGGCAACAGTCGCGGGTCCGCTCCTCTCTCAAGCTCTGCTCGAATCGATTCTATAAAAACGTGTATAACGTCGGCCTCGGTGTTTGCGAACCTGCTCCCGTATCGTTTTATCGCTTCCATCTGATCGCCGAGAATCTCTACGTCCTGATCGATAATGGTCTGCGCCTGTCGCCTGATGATGGGCCGGGCGAGCAGGTTCCACATGCCATAGTTGTAAGTCAGGTCTGTGTAGACGAGCGTCTCGCAATCGGTCAGCGGGACCGATTGCGAGGTTATGATGAAGCGGCGATTCTCTCCGAATATGTAATCCACAGAAGTCACATTCGGCATGTGAAACGAATCGGTGTGTGTGATCTCGCGCCCGCCGGGATTTAAAAAGCGTGAGAACCATCCGAGGTTCGCCCTTTCATTTCGGTAACTCACCACGACCGAGCCGCTGCGACGTTCGACGCGGGCGGTGAGCTTTTCGTTCTTCGTGACCCTGAATATCCGAGGATGGACGAAAGCCGTGTGCGGAATGTCGACGAAGTTCTCGACGCAATTGGTCACGTTGTTTTTGAAGAGGTTCTTCAGCCGTATGCTCGCCCATCCTTCGGCCTTGTAATAAGGTATAGGAAAAGGCTTCAACTCTTCAGCCGGAGAATCCGCCAATCGGACGTAGACGTAATCGTCCACTTCGCAGACCGCAAATGTCCGGGCGCGGCGGAATGAATACATTTTATTGTCGGCGGCCTTCGCATTATTCGGACCCTCTGACGGCACGTGGACCACGCGGCCCTCGCCATCGTAGACCCAGCCGTGATAAGCGCATTGGAGGCGGCCTTCGCGGATGGTTCCTTTAGACAATCGGGCGCAGCGGTGAAGGCAACGGTCTTCGAGAGCGACTGCTTTCGAGTCTGCGCCTCTGAAGAGAGCAAGCCATTCGCCTAGAACCTGCGCGCTCGCTGGCTTATCTTTCGTCAGGTCTTTCGATGCGGCGACCACGTACCAGAAGTCTCTGAAATTCATAGCGAGGCGAACCCCAGGTATCTGATCTTTATGTCCGCGCAAAGCGCGACCTGACACGCCAGCCGAGCGCGCGGATTATCCGGCGCGAGTATGTCGAGCATCTCTCTTTCATCATCGGCCGCTTCTCGGAGTCGTCCGTTCATCTCCTCTTGCACCTCTATAAGGCAAGTGCCGCAGACGCCGTTTCTGCACCCGAAGAGCACGGGCGAATTTTCAACGCTCAGGTATTCCGACAGGTTCGACCCCGAAGCCAGCCTGACAGGAGGATGGCTTTCGGGAGAGAAGCTCACACTGTAGGCGCTCCTCTCAGAAGTCACTGCGCCTCCATTTTCAGAAAGAATCTCTTCAACTCGCGGCTGTTGCGTTTCAGGTGAGCGGCCACAGAGTTTCGGCGCATGACGGACATCTCTTTGTTATCGCGGGAGACATAATCTATATCGGCCAGGTATTGCCTGTAAGAATCGATGGCCGTCTGTCGGCTGTGCGCGCTCAGGTGCAAGCCGTCGGTCTCTTTAGTGAAGCAATCCACCATCATCTGCCGCGCCTGCCGGTCGTCCATATCGAAGAGGGGCGACCTCAGAATCTTGTATACCTTTGGAAAGAGGGCCGGGTCGTACCAGAAGAGACCGTTGATGGCGGTCGAGAAATGATAGTGATCCGCCTGCGTGCCGAGGAGCGCGCGGTTGGCTACCCATTTTTCAAACGCGGTCGGCCTTCTGAGAGAATTCAAAACGTCGTGCGAGATTATGGTCGAACTGTTGAAGTGAAACGATTCGTCGAGGAAATGGCAATAGCTGAGTTGCGACGGAATGGGGACGTTAGATATAAGGAAATCTTCCTTCTCTTTATCCGTGTGTTTCGAGTAGAACTGGCCGAGTTGATGCTGTATCAGCTTGCCGTTAAGCGTCCTTATACCCCGGACGGCGAAGTACTGGCAGCCTATGAATGCGTTGTCGGAAGAGAGCAGAGCGAAGGCGTGCAGTTCAATCCATCGCCAGAACTCTTTCACGCGGTTCGAGTTGTGACAGATCATGGTCTCCACGAACGGGCCGCGCATGTGATATGTGAATATGCGTTCGCCGAACACGTTTTCCTCGAAGTCTTCGCCGACCTTCTTGAATGCGTTGATGTGCGAGCGCTCCTGCGCGGATTCGAGATCCATAGTGTCACAGACCAATCGGAAGTCCTCTATCGCGTAGAGACCTGCGGCGCTCGTCTGGTTGAAGAATATCGTGGCGATTTCAGCAGAGATTATTTGCGAATAATAAGCGACCCAGTAAAGCTGATTGAGCTTGACGCGCTGAGCCTCGGTTGCCTGTTCCCATAACGGCGTGCCGTAGAGGAGTGAAAACTGTTCAGGGTTCCAGTAAGAATCTTTGGCCTCTTCATATCGAAACCGGGAGGCGAGGCTGTCGATTTCAGGGCTATGGTCTTGAGACCTGTTCTTGCGATAGTTGAGTTCGAGTTTGCGAAAGGTTCGGGTGTCATCGAGCAAAGATTTTTCTTGAACTTGAGAGAGAGCTTTATTCATTATGGCGACCTCCGGCACGCGCCCGCTCTGCCCGCATTATATGGAGCGGGGCTATTCGCGCGCAAGGAAACCCTGATCTATCATACCCACAGACCCACAGACCCACAGACCCACAGACGAGAGGTGTTTATGATGAAATATGTGGCGTTCAATCCGATTGACGCGAGAATACGCGGCTCATATACTCAGGTGACGCAGGCGGAAATCGCTTACGGTTTAGCGCGGTAGTTTGGGTTTTGCATCCATTGGACTGAGCGAGAGGCTTGAAGAAAAGAGTTGATTATCTGAAAGATGGCACCGAGAAATCGTGTGAATTCATGAACAAATTCACATAACTACATATCCAAGCCGTTTAGACTCAACAAGTTATGTCGCACCCCCATAAATACGTAGTATCTAGTGGTTCGCGGCTGAAGTGTTCCAACACGTAGGGACAGACCGAAGAAAGAAATCTTTATGTGTGTCTGCCCTGCATGTCTGCCTTGCGAACAGGGCGCACACGTAGAATGAATACATTTATTGTGCGCCCCTACGTCTGTTGG
>JAKEHD010000270.1 GCA_022615215.1 Blastocatellia bacterium | reverse complement strand
GTCGCCGAAGGAGGCTTTCTCGAAAGCGAAAGAGGCGGCCGAGAGGGCGATAGCGATTGACAATCGCCTGGCCGAAGCCCACACATCGCTTGCGTTCGTGAAGTTCCGCGGAGAGTGGGACTGGGAGGGGGCCGAGCGCGAGTTCAAACGCGCCGTCAGGCTCGACCCCGACTCGGCGCAGGCGCATCAATGGTACAGCCTGCAACTGGCTGCGATGGGCCGCCACGACGAGGCCGAAGAGGTGTCGAGGCGCGTCAAGGAACTCGACCCGACATCGCTCATAATCAATGTGCATTTCGGGTTCGTCTATTACATGGCGCACCGATACGACGACATGATAAGGGTGAGCCAGCAGACGCTCGATCTGGACCCGAACTTCTTTGCGGCGCGCAGGTATCTGGGATTGGCCTACACGCAAAAGGGAATGTATGAGCAGGCCATAGCGGAGTATCAAAAAGCTATAGAGGCTTCCGGCAATTCCGTCCTGATGAAAGCGGAACTCGGGCACGCGCTCGCGGCTGCCGGGCGAAAAGACGAAGCGAGAATCGTGATCGAAGAACTGAAGACCCTCTCAACCCAGCGATACGTCTCACCTTACAACATAGCGATAATCTACGCGGGGCTTGGCGAGAAAGAAGCCGCCTTCGAATGGCTTGAGAAGGCTTACGAAGTGCGGGCCGATTTCCTCGTATACATGAAAGTAGACCCGCGACTCACCCCGCTAGAGTCAGACCCCCGATTCCAGAACCTGGCCGTGCGCGTGGGCCTTAATTGATATTTCATTCATTTCACAAGCGACGCGATATGAGAAGACTGGCGGTCGGCGTTTCATAACGAGACTGCGCCCGACATCCGCGACAGCTATCTCAGCTTCCGCCTTGTGAGGACAAGGCGTTAATCGCTTTTGCCATGAAAAACAAGAAACTCGATAAGACGGCGGACGCGACCTATCGAAGCATCGCCCGAATTCTGGAAGAAGCGCGGGCGACCGCTTATCGCGCTGTGAACTCCGCCATGGTGCAGGCTTACTGGCAGATAGGTCGCATCATCGTCGAACAGGAGCAAAAAGGCCGGAAGCGGGCCGACTACGGCAAAGCCCTGATCGCAGAACTGGCCCGCCGACTGACTGAGAACTATGGCAAAGGTTTCACGGAAAGCAACTTGAAGTATATGCGGCAGTTTTATCTGACTTTCCCAATTCGCCACGCACTGCGTGACGAATTGACATGGACCCACTATCGCCTGCTGCTCAAGGTCGAAAAACAGGATGCGAGGGACTTCTACATGCTCGAAGCAGCCGAAAACAGATGGAGCACGCGCGAGCTTGAACGACAAATCTCATCGCTGCTCTATGAAAGATTGCTGATGCGCGAAGACGGACAGGCTGCGAGGATATTCAAAATCAAATCAGGGAAATGACACGCCCGCTTTTATTCGCCCCGAAGGGACGCTTGATAATAGCCCAGCGATTCATCGCTGGGCAGGCGATCACCACACACGCCTTAGTCCCGGAGGGACGCTTGATAATAGCCCAGCGATTCATCGCTGGGTAGGCGATCACCACACACGCCTTAGTCCCGGAGGGACGGCTGAATCGGGTCAGTCGTCCCTTGCGGGACTCTGCATCTGTTCGCGATAGATTCCCAGCGATTCATCGCTGGGAATCTATCGGTCGTCCCTTGCGGGACTAGCCAGCAACGACTCGCTGCGTTATGTTCGATCGTCCCTTCGGGGACTCGCGAACAAAACAAGGAGAAACCACCATGCCACACTCATTCACCAGCCAGCTTATGCATTGCGTCTTCAGCACGAAAGAAAGACGCCCACTCATCGATCCTGAACTGCAACAACGCCTCTGGCCTTATATGGGCGGCATCGCCCGCGAAAACAAAATGAAGGCCCTCTCGGTTGGCGGAACCGAAGATCACGTCCATCTGCTCGTGTCTTTACCTTCGACGCTTTCAATTGCCAAAGCCATGCAGTTGATCAAAGGAGGTTCTTCCAAATGGGTCCACGATACCTTCCCGCGTCATCGCGCTTTCGCGTGGCAGGAGGGCTATGGGGCTTTCAGCATAGGCATCTCCGATGTCAAAAGGACCATCGCTTACATCGAGAATCAGGCAGAGCATCACCGGCGGATAGATTTCAAGGAAGAGTTCCTGATGTTCCTGAAGAAGCACGGCATTGAATATGATGAGCGATATATATGGGACTGAGCCTCAGCCGTCCCTACGGGACTAGCTCTGTTTTCGCGCCCGGTTCCCAGCGATCAATCGCTGGGCTATTATCAAGCGTCCCTTCGGGACGACGGGACTAGCTCTGTTTTCACGCCCGGTTCCCAGCGATCAATCGCTGGGCTATTATCAAGCGTCCCTTCGGGACGACGGAACTCACTCTGTTTTCGCGGCCTGCCCCCAGCGATCAATCGCTGGGCTATTATCAAGCATCCCTTCGGGGCGAAAGCCAAAATCCTTTCCCAGGCCGGATTGACTCACTCGCGCGCGACCCCGTATCATCGCGGTATGAGCAAGCAGGTAATCATCGAAGACCACCTGATGACGGAGGAGATGGCCCTGGCTTTCGAAAAGGCCAGGCGCAATTTGATGTGGTTCGACGAACACGTCGAAGAGCTTGAGGTCTACAAGCGATATCGCGGTCGCTATGTCGCTTCTGCGGGCGGAGAGTTGTTCGTGGCAGATACTCCCGAAGAGATCGAACGTCTCGTTCACGAAAAGTATCCTGACGATCTGCCGCACGTTCGCTACATTCCTCGCGAAAAGCTGGATCGCATCTATGCGTGTCAATGGTGAGCGGACGCTCACGGCCATGCTAAAATTCTTTTGTGAGCGAGAGCCGTTTATTACGTGAACACGCGAAAGGAGATAAAACATGTGCGGGCGTTTCGTTCGTGAAAGCACCATACCTGATATAGCCGAGGCTTTCGGAATTGAAAATGTTTCATCCGACCTCGAACCGAGCTACAACATAGCTCCCACGCAGATGATAGCCGCGATAATAGACGACGGCCAAAAGCAACTGGTCGAG
The DNA here is from genome assembly GCA_022615215.1 of Blastocatellia bacterium. GTDB lineage: Bacteria > Acidobacteriota > Blastocatellia > UBA7656 > UBA7656 > JAKEHD01. The sequence continues at coordinate 8,655 of JAKEHD010000270.1, read as the reverse complement.
GTCCGCTGGGGGCTTATACCTTCCTGGGCGGAAGACCCCGCTATCGGAAACCGCATGATTAATGCGCGAGCCGAGACCGTCACCGAAAAGGCCAGTTTCAAAAACGCCTTCAAGAAGCGGCGATGCCTGATCGTCGCAGACGGGTTTTACGAGTGGAAGAAAGAGGGTGACTCCAAGCGCCCCGTCTTTATACGCCTGAAATCGCGCAGGCCGTTCGGCTTTGCCGGTCTCTACGAAAACTGGACCTCGCCCCTCGGAGAGCAGATCACTTCATGCGCCATCATAACGACCGAACCTAATGACCTGATGAGGACGATTCATCAGCGCATGCCTGTCATCGTACCTAAAGACAAGGAAGACCTCTGGCTTGCGGGCGGCGACGAAGCGGATATGCTCGCTCTGCTTACGCCTTACTCTTCCGAAGAGATGGAAGCCTACGGGGTGAGTCGAAAGGTGAACTCGCCTGCCAACGACTCGCCCGATTGCATAAGGCCCACAGGCGTCATTTAAGGCGCTGCGGTCCCTGAGAGATTGTTTCCTTTCCGTCATTAAAATGCTTCAAAGTCTTGTGCTATACTTGGCGGGCGTTTGCGGGCTTACTGCAATCGTTTTACATCACGCTCGGTTTTCGGCTATCAGGCTCGTTGAAATGTTTAGCGCCCCGTTCATCGGAAGCTCATCGAGGGGCGTTCTTTTCTTGAAGAGACAATCTCTGCTGATCGGCCTGCACGATAGGGAGGGACGGATAATGGATGCGAAAGAAGACCAGAACCGCTTTGCTTCAGCAGCTACTCGCAGGAGTTTCCTCAAACAATTCACGGGAGGGGCTGTGGCTCTCTCGGTTTTTCCGGGACTGAAAGCCGCCGACCCGAACGCGGCTCTTGCGCAAATCGCCGGAAGCCTGACGGCAGACGACGCGGGAGGCGAGACGTTTTGGCGAATGGTGAAACAGCAGTTCTTGATGAAAGACGGTCTCATACTCATGAATGCGGCCAATCTCTGCCCGTCGCCGCACATGGTTATGGAGAAGGTTTGCGCTCTGACGCGCGATGAAGACGCGGACGCCTCCTTTCAGAACCGCGCCAAGTTCAGGACGCTGCTCGAAGAATCGCGCAAGAAGCTGGCCGCTTTCACGGGCGCAACCCAAGACGAAATCGCCATCGTCAGAAACACGAGCGAGGGGAACAACCGTATAGTGGGCGGCCTGCAACTGGGGCCTGGCGATGAAGTGCTTATCCTGGACCAGAACCATCCCACCAATAACATCGCGTGGGATGTGACGGCCGCACGGTTCGGTTTCGCGGTCAGGCGCGTGAGCCTCAACAACCCGCCCGCAGGTGTGGAAGAGATACTCAAAACCTTCCGCGATGCTCTCTCTCCCAGGACGAAAGTCCTGGCATTTTCCGATGTTTCAAACACGACGGGCGTGCGGCTGCCTTCAAAGGAGCTTTGCCGCCTGGGGCGCGAGCGCGGCATTTATACGCATGTGGACGGGGCACAGACCTTCGGTATGATGGCGCTCGACCTTCACGACCTCGGATGCGATTCCTTTGCGGCCAGTTCTCATAAATGGTTCATGGGACCGAAGGAGGCGGGCCTGCTTTACATTCGCAAAGAACGCATAGCTGAAATCTGGCCGGGCGTGATAGGCGTGGGATGGGGCGACAAGGTTGAGACCTCTGCGCCAGGCGCTCGCAAATTCGAAACCCTCGGCCAGCGCGATGACGCGGCGATGGCTGCCCTTGGCGCTACGGTCGACTTTCATAACCTCATAGGCCGCTCGCGTATCGAGGCGCGCGTTAAAGAGTTGACCGAGGCTTTGAAAGAAGGAGTGAGCAAACTCCCGAAAGCGCAGATGGTCACTCCCATGAAAGGTGAACTGAGCGCGGGGATATGCATAGCGAAATTCGAAGGGCTTGATTCAAGAAAGATGCACGAGGAGTTGTACGCAAAGCATAGTATCGCCGCCGCGCCCACAGGGGGCATAAGGCTCTCTCCGCACATCTATAACACCTTCGAAGAGGTGGAGCGGGTGATCGCAGTGCTTGGTAAAATGGTCAGGGAGATGGGATGACTGAGGCGCGGCGCATATGTGGATTGCTTATTCCTCCGCGCCGGGCCTGTCTATCAATGGAGATTCTGAGGATGAGGAAACAAAAAGCTAGGGGAAAGACATTATGATCTTCAAGACTGGTTCGAACCTACGGGGCAGGTTGCTTGCAGCCGCAGCGGTGGTCTGTTTTGCAATCGCTCTTGCTTTCAATTCGACTCCGGCTCAGAGACGGGAGCCGCAGGTTTATGGAACGTTCGACGGCGATCCCATGTACACAGTGGGACCGGCGGGAATAATTCCTGCAATCCTGAACCCGCAGTTTTTGAGCGGGCAGGAAGCCGCCGCCCAGATGTCGCCCGATGAACCCGTGATGGGAATGGTCATAAATGGCGAGGCCCGCGCATATTCGCTATGGCACCTGGACGCGCACGAGATTGTAAACGACCGTATCGCCGGGACGGCGATTGCGGTCACATGGTGACCGCTCTGCCATACGGGTGTAGTTCACACCCGCACGATCGGCGATAAGACGTTCACCTTTATAGTTTCAGGCAAACTGTGGCGCAGCAGCTTGATTATGCAGGACAAGGAGACCAACTCTCTGTGGAGCCATATCACAGGGGAGGCCCTGGAAGGGCCGATGAAGGGCAAACAACTCGAAAACCTCCCCGTAGTGCAGACGATCTGGTCGGATTGGGTGAAGCAGTATCCCAATACGAAACTTTTGCGCAAAGAGAGGGAGGTGCGCAGTTCGCGCTACGAGAGATACTTTAAAGACCCCGACCGCAACGGCATGTTCCGCGCCAAATTGTTGAATGAACGGATGCCGGGAAAAAGCATGGTGCATGGGCTTGTGAGCGGCCCGCACGCCCTCGCTGTTGCGGACGCAAAGCTCGATAGGAGCGCGCTTCTCAACGCTACGGTAGGCGACGATCCGGTAATGATAGTTCGCGCAGCAGACGGCGGCGTCCGAGCTTATACTGCTATAGTCAAAGGCAAAAAGCTTGACTTCCAACAGACAGGCAGTCCGTCTGTAGTACGCGACAAAGAAACCGGCTCGACCTGGGATATGGAAAAAGGATTATGCACAGCCGGAAAATTGAAAGGTGCGACACTCAAAGAAGTGGTGGTCCACACTGCTTTCTGGTTTGCCTGGATCAGCTTCTACCCGAACACAGAAGTGCTCGATTGAAAGACTATTTCGCCATTGAGGTCCGAAGAGATGGAGGAAAATGAAGCCGCCAGGCTCAAAGCCATGCGCATAAAAGTCTACAGCCGCTTGATCGCAGGAATAGTGGGTGTGTTGCTTGTCGCCGCAATCCTCTTCTATGTGGTGCGATCCGGCATGCTCCCTACAAATACCGGCGAGGTTGAGCCGGAGCCTGAGACCCCCGTCATGGCGAATGCGTTTCAGGGCGGCTCGTTCGAATCGTCCGGCGTCGTGTTCGTGCCCGGCTCCGAAGGCGTGCTCTTTGTCGACGACGGCAGGCCCGGCGAAATTTTCTGGGCGCAGATAGACGGGTCGGGCCGTCAGGTCGGCATGGTCAAACCCATACAACTGGGCGCGAGCGTCAACGACCCTGAAGGCATCACATTCGACGGCTCCTATTACTACATCATCGGGTCTCAATCGAACCCCGAAGCCGGAGAGCGGAACGCGATTGTAAGGTTCACTTTCGACTCCGCCGGCGGCAGCGTGAAGAAGGTTGAAGCGATGACGAACCTGCGCGATTTCCTGCTTGAGGAGGTGCCCGAACTGAAAGGCAGGGGCGAAGCGAGGGGCAGCGAGGGGGGACTCAATATCGAGGGAATAGTCTGGGATCCGCTCAGTAAACAGATGCTCCTCGGTCTGCGCTCGCCGCTTATAGAGGATCAGGGGCTTATACTGCCCTTCAAATTGCGCAAACCGAATGGCCCGTTCTCGACCGCTAACGTCGCGCTCGGTCAGATCATAAAGTTACGACTCGGCGATGCAGGGATACGCGATATACATTATGACATCCGCCTGAAATCTTTCCTGATAATCGCGGGCGCGCCCAAAGACCACCAGAAAGGACCATACAGTCTATGGGAATGGGACGGTCCCTCAAGCCGGTCGGAGCCTCGAAAGAAGACCAGCCTCGACCCCCGATTGAAGCCCGAAGGCATCACTCGCGTGGAGGTCGAAGGCAGCGATTACCTATTCATAGTCTACGATTCGAGCAGCTATATGAAACTCGATTACACCGCTCAATGAAATAAGGTCGCTTGGGCGTGGCGCGGGTCAGTGGTCAGCAAAAACGATGAATTAAGAGGGACAACCACAGATCACACAGATCGCACTGACAAAAGGGTATCTGAGAAATCCGTGTAATCAGTGGTTGAAACAGGAGGAGCAAGTGTATAAACCCAGGACGGTTATACTGACGACACTTTTACTTTCGATATTCATCCCCTTTCAAGCAATGACACAAACCACCGATACAGATTCAGCCGGCGACACTTTATCGCTCGACGAGAGCCAGGCTTCGCGTTTCGCGCGCCTCGCCCTCAAGTGCATAAAGAAGGAGTATCCCAACAAGCTCGATCACGTCATGAACGATCGGGGCGAGGTGCAAAGTCCGAGGTCGCTTCACCCGGCCTTTTACGGCTGCTTCGACTGGCATTCGGCCGTACACGGGCATTGGATGCTCGTCAGGTTGCTGAGGCTCTTTCCCCGCCTGCCCGAAGCCTCTGAGATTCGCGCCGCATTGAACGACAACCTCTCGGAAAAAAATCTGCTGGCTGAAACGGCTTACCTCGGCCGGCCCAATCGGCAATCGTTCGAGCGGACTTATGGCTGGGCATGGTTTTTGAAACTCGCCGAAGAAATTCACGGCTGGGAAGACGGGGACGCGAAGAGATGGTCCGAGAACCTGCGACCGTTAGCCGATGCGCTCGTTGCCCGGTACATAAATTTCCTGCCCAAACAGACCTATCCAATTCGCACGGGGGTACATCCTAACACGGCCTTCGGGCTGGCCTTTGCGATGGATTACGCGGCGGCGGCGGGCAATCGACAATTGGGCGATCTCATAAAGGAACGCAGCCTTACATATTTTTCATCGGACGCCGATTATCCGGCCGCGTGGGAGCCGGGCGGAGAGGATTTCTTCTCGCCGAGCCTTATGGAAGCCGACCTGATGCGACGGGTGATGACGCCCGCCGAGTTCGGGAAATGGTTTCATCGCTTCCTGCCCGGCATTGCGAAAGGCGAACCGAAATCGCTGCTCCATCCGGCGACGGTCACAGACCGCAGCGATCCGAAAATAGTCCACCTCGACGGTCTCAATCTCAGCCGCGCGTGGTGCATGCGAAACGTAGCTTCGGCTCTGCCCGCCAGTGACCCTGCCCGCAAAGTTTTAGCCGCGTCGGCCGATGCGCACGCGAAAGACGCGCTCGCAAATGTCGCAAGCGGAGATTACGCAGGAGAGCACTGGCTCGCTTCATTCGCGGTCTACATGCTTTCGACGCCTGTCCCACATTGATGGCGATGCGAGAGAGAGATCGTGCATCTGCGCCGCGTAGCGGCGACTGAGTTGAGCCAGGCATTTCAAGGCCGGGTATCGGGCAGTCACATTTCGCCTCGTCGCGCGAATGAATACATTTATTGAGCGACGATTGAATCATCGATCTCCTGGCGAAGATCGAAAGGGGGCACGAATGAATTCACTACGCCGAGCCGGAAGTCTGCGCGCCCTAATGATCGCAAGCCTTGTATTCTTTCTGGCGAGCGCGACACAAGAAAGAAATCTTTATGCGACCCCGCGCCTTTACACCGCGAGCGCGGCGATTGATTTCTCACAGACTGATCGAAGCGCCGTCTTCAAAGTTGGAGTCGGCCGCCGCGATATAACTCCCCGCGAACCTGTTCCCATGTGGGGATACGGCGACCGTCACGATGCTCTCTCAAATGGCACGCTCGACCCTCTATACGCCGTCGCCCTCGTCATACAGGCGGGCGACAGGAAGCTCGCCATAGTGGGCCTCGATCTGGGACGTTCTCCCTCCGAGCGGTCTTTGCAGAACATACGCAAACGCATAAAGGAGCGGGCCGGCATTGAGCATTCTTTCATAGCGGGTTCGCACTCTCATCACACGCCTGTGGTGGAACTGAGCGACGAAGAAGGGAAAGGAAAAGGCCGCTTCGATGCGGCGCTGCGCTACTATCAGCAGATGGAAGACCGGATAACGGAAGCTGTCCTTGAAGCCGATTCCAAACTTGCGCCCGCAAAGATGGCCGTCGGTTCCCTGCAACTCGAAGGCTTCAATCGCAACCGCCACACGAAGATCGAACCCAAGCCCAGCGACAGGGAACTGGCCGTGATGCGCTTCGATGATATGCAGGGCAACCCCTTTGCCATACTCGTAAACTTTGCCGCCCACCCAACCACGATTCCGCCTCTTACGCTGAAGTTCTCAGCCGATTACGTAGGCGCTATGAAAGCGACTGTCGATAAGGAGATGGGCGTCACGACGCTTTTCATGCAGGGAGCTTCGGGAGACCAGTCGGTAAACCAGGGTTCGAATAAAGGCTACGAAGCGTTCGGACGCGCGCTCGGTCAGGAAGTATTGAAACTCGCCCGCGCGATGACGACCGAAGAGGTCCGAAAGCCTTCGCTCGAAGTCATGGAAGAGCGTTTCAAATTCACATCGCGCACTGACCTGAGCAACCCCATGATTCGCACCCTTTATGAGCGAGCCTTCTTTCCTGAACTCATTCCGAATTACATTGATGAATATCGTGAAGGCGTGCGTCCGCGTTTGACCGTTGCGCTGCTCAACAACGAAGTGGCTTTTGTGGGCGCATCGGGAGAGTTCTTCAGCAATCATTCGATCAGGTTGAAAGAGCGCGCCCGCGTGAAACAGCTTTTCTTCTTGGGATACTCGAACGGCTATCATCAATACTTCCCCACCGTAGAAGCGGTCGCCGAGGGCGGCTATGGCGCGGACAACAGGGTCTCGCCCGTAGAGGTGGGCGCGGGCGAAGAGATGATGAACACCGCGCTCTTATGGATATACAGAATGCTCGGCAAGATAAAACAGTGATCAGACGAAGAGCGGGCTGATAGTTGTCTCTATATCCGATTTCGAAACGCGACGGTCCCGAATGTGAACAGTGGAAGGCAGAGGCCCTCTACAGGAAGCGCAACTTCTGCCATCGTTGCTATACTAAACACAATCATTTTAGAGTTTCTCGCGGCGTGGCCACGCGTGGCACGGCGCTTGATTTATGGATGTTGATTAATGAGGAGGCAGCATTATGAAATCCTATTCACCGCTAATTTATATGGAAGGCGTAACAAGGGTGTTCAGCAGCGGAGAGGTAGAGGCCCGTGTGCTTGCGGGCATCAACCTTGAGATACACCCCGGAGAGTATGTTTCGATCATAGGCCCTTCGGGCTGCGGCAAATCGACTCTGCTTGCGATCATGGGACTGATGGATTCTCCGACCGAGGGAATCTATTGCTTCGACGGCAAGCCCGCAAGCAGCTTGAAGGCATCCGACCGCGCCCGGATTCGTAATCACGATATTGGCTTCGTATTTCAAAACTTCAACCTGATAGGCGACCTCAACGTCTTTGAAAACGTGGAGCAGCCGCTCGCTTATCAAAAGATAAAATCGGCCCGGCGCAAAGAGATGGTAAGCGAGGCGCTCGCGCGTGTTGGAATGACCGATCAGGCTCGTCGATTGCCGAGCCAGTTGTCGGGCGGCCAGCAGCAGCGCGTTGCGGTAGCGCGCGCGCTCGTAGGAAAGCCGCGCATACTGCTTGCCGACGAGCCTACGGGCAATCTCGATTCCACGAACGGATACGCGATAATGGAGATGCTGCGCGAATTGCATCAGACGGGCGCGACTATATGCATGGTCACTCACGACCCAAGATTCGTTCACATGGCCGACCGCCTCGTCCACATGTTCGACGGCCGACTGGTCGAATCAGACGAGAACAGACTGGCTGCCCTGTAATCAGCTATCAGCCGTCAGCTATCAGCTATCAGCCGTCAGCTATCAGACTATAAACTGATGGCTGAAGACTGATAGCTCATAGCTGTCAGTTATGAGCAGCCCGACAGCGCCCTGTCCGACGCGAGAGCCTGAAATTCCGCCCGATCACTGCTTTCTCTTTTTTCACCCGGCTTGCTCATTTCGCATTCCGACCACTTCTATGTCAAGGCTCTTTTCCGTTCGTTTCAGGATGATAGGTTATAACCGTATAAAATGCCTCACGTGGTTTACAAGGTTGTCCCTCGTCTTCAGTATTGCATTTCCAGATCACGCCTTTAATCCTATTTCCCTTCTCATCATATTCAAAGGTGGTAAGGTGTCTTTTTGTCAGTAATCCATCTCTGTCGTAGGTGCATCTCTCTATGCTGTTCGCATTTTTATCATAGATTGTCACTGCTCTATACTCAAGAGAGTCCTCACCCTTGTAGCTGGGTGTGATTAAAAGTGGGACTTGCCAGTCAGAAATTATACAGAGCCAGGAGTCAGGATCTCGAGTTGCTCGTTGACGAGCACGCCGGGCGGGGCATAGCGGTTGAGGAGCAGCCGATCGGCCTCCTTCTGGAAGTCGGCCGGG
>JAKEHD010000269.1 GCA_022615215.1 Blastocatellia bacterium | reverse complement strand
TAATCTGTGGTCAAAAAACGAACGGACGGAAGCGTACTTATGAGCGGCCACGCGATTACGCGACCACGCGATTACGCGACCACGCGATTACGCGACCACGCGATTACGCGACCACGCGATTACGCGACCACGCTCCGCTGCCGGGCCAATCGCGCATCATGAAGGTAGACATGCCTTATCCGATAACCCATCCTTCCTACGAGTCTGAGCCGTTTGGCGGCACCGTGATGGCTGAATTATTCGAAGCCATAGGGTTCGAGGTCCGCGATGAAGATTCTTACAACCGGCTCGCCGAATACGCCGAAACCAGCGGCGAGCGCAGCCTTATGCATCGCGAAGATACGACCCTGCACGGGCGATGCTGGAAACTGGGCGGAGGTCTGGAGGTCTGGTCGATGCTCTATGAGCGCGAGGGCGAACTCTTTTATGCCGACTGTCGCCCCGCTTTTCGCAGCCGCTACGTCCGCCCTATCCGAGACTGGGAACTTATCGAATACGTGGAAGACGGAGAGGCCATACTAAAAGGGTGTACGCAGCAGGGCAGGAGTATAGTATTCGAGCTTCAGAACCTTACCGAAGCCGACCCTTCCACATTTCGCCGACCGCAACTGGAGGTGGCGCTCGCCGGTCTCGCATACTGCGCGCAGGCACGCCCCGCCCCCCTCAAGGGCAGACGCAAAGGGGGGCTGTCCTACCGCTTCGACCTGGCCGAAAGACTGCCGGAGTACGAGGAAGACGCTTGCGAGAACGATTATGCGATTTCGGGAAAGCTCCTTGCCTGGCGGGAGATAAAAAACCCCGTTTCTGCAAGCGATCTCGTGTGGATTCATGTCGATGTGGGAGAGATATACCTCGAAGTTCTGGTCAATCGCCGCGCTCTCAGCGGCCGACTCGACATCGGATGTCGGATCACTGCCAATATATGGTTGCAGGGCCACTTGCTCGAAACCGATGAAATCACCACTCGCTATGAGGGCGTGGACCCCGGCTATGAAACGAGCGATTTTTGGGCCCGTCTACGGCGCGGCAATTGATATATGAAACGCAGAGCGGCGATCATTATTTTAATTCTGATTTTGACAGCAGCGGGCGGCGGGCTTGCAACCTGGCACTACTGGACCCACAGGTATGATGATTTGATCGTCACCGTCGCGCGAAAACACAATCTCGACCCGGCGCTTGTCAAGGCCGTCATATATGAGGAATCTTTCTTCAACCCGCGCGCTCGCAGTTCGCAAAATGCTGTCGGATTGATGCAGGTCACTCCGGTCGCCGCGCGAGAGTGGATGGCCTCGACGCGCTCTGTCACGCTCGGAGAAGCCATAGCGAAAATATCGGACGAGCCTTCCGAAGGACGGGAGCCGGAATTCGAAGAAGCTCTGGCGAACCCGTCGGTCAGCCTGCATGCAGGCTGCTGGTACATGAATTCATTGCTCACCCGCTATCGGGGCGAGACCGATAGCCTCGCCTTCGCTCTCGCCGCTTACAACGCCGGTCCCTCGAACGTCGACCGATGGGCTTCCGGCAAGAGTAGCTCCCGCCTGTCACGCGAAGAGTTCCTCGCCCGCATCGAGTTCCCCGCCACGCGCAGCTACGTGCAGAATATCATCCGGCGATACGATCATTATAAAAAAGACCCTCGACTGAAGTTCGAACGATAAGCGATGAATGATGAATGGCCGGGCCTGAATCTGTTATTCATCATTCATGAGACATCGTTCATTATGAATGAAAGAGACCGCCCCTCAGCGGCACTTTGACTGTGGAGATTTACCCTCGTTTAAATCATGCCTTCCTCATAGCCCGCTAACTCATTATATAAGTGAAGTTTAGAGATTCGCCCGGCAAGGCCGGAGGCGGCACGGTTATTGAATAGAACTTTATGCGGGGCATCAAAGGATGACTTTTTCCTCAGTGAGGAAGAAAAGGAAGACTCTTTTCCTCAACGCCTCGCAGTTTGTGGCAGATCGCAACGCTTTGAACAGGGGTTTGGAAAGGATGAAGGCGGAAGGATGAAGGATGAAAGCCCTTCTCCTTACCCGTCTTTTCATCCTTCATCCCTCATCCTTCATCCTTTCTGAAGCGAGGTGTATGTGCATCAGGTGATCGGCGCTCGATCCAAACTGTTTATGGTAGGCGTCTCTCTGGCAGGCGTCTCGGCATTCGTCTATTCGGCCTATAGCCTGTTTATAGCTCCGGTTCGGTTCGATCTCGTTCTATTTCTCATTTCGGTAATCGTGCCGCTTTTGGCTTACATTATATACAAAGCCTATCTGAAGAAGGTCGAAGCGTCGAACGAGTACATAGAGCGCCTGACCAGATTGCACCTTGCAACCATAGAGTCGCTGACTATGGCAATAGATGCCAAAGACGAAATGTCTCGCGGCCATATACAGAGGGTGCGCGTGCTGGCCGAGGGGCTTGCCCGCGCCGTCGGCTATCCTGAGGACCAGATGGAGGGTTTGAAGACGGCTGCGCTCCTGCACGATATAGGCAAGCTCGCCGTGCCCGAGCACATACTCAACAAGCCGGGCAAACTCAGCAAGGCCGAGTATTCGAAGATAATGAACCACCCGGTAGTGGGCGCGGACATACTGAGCAACGTCGAGTTTCCTTATGAAGTCGTCCCCATAGTCAGGCATCACCACGAAAGGTTCGACGGCACAGGCTATCCGGGCCGCCTCAAAGGCGAAGAGATTCCATTAGGCGCGCGGATACTGACCGTGGTCGATTGCTATGACGCGCTCATCACAGATCGCCCTCATCGTCCTTCCTACGAGCGGGAACAGGCGCTCGAATTGATGCGCGCGGAATCCGGGCGCACGTTCGACCCGGCTATTTTGGAAGCGTTCTTCAAGGTGATAATCTCGATCGAGAGTCAGATGCCTGCGACCGGTCATCCTGCCTTTTCAGCGGGCGAGGCCGACCCGAATCTACCGACAGGATCTTTGTTCGACGAGGTCGCGGGCCGTAGGCCCAGGTCGCGAACGGAAGAGGCTATGCGCGATATAGCCGCCGCGCAACGCGAAGTGCTCTCGCTCTACGAAATCTCGCAGACGCTGGGCTCCACGTTGAAGCTCTCTGAGATATTGCCCATAGTGGCGGCCAAGCTCGCGCATGTCGCCAACTTCACGACGCTGATAATCTATCTGGCGAAAGGCAACTGCCTGCAAGCGGCGCACGTGATCGGCCATCATGCCGAATCGCTCAAGAACCTCTCGCTGCTATTTGAAGAGGGCGGGGCCGGATGGGTCGCAAGCCATCGCCAGGTTCTCATCGGCGGCAGCCCGCTCGCGGACCTGGAAAGGCCGCTCGGACACCTGGCGGCCCTCTATCGCTCGACCGCCATATTTCCGCTGTTGAATGGAGACCTCGTGGTGGGCGTGCTCGCCCTCTACTCGGAAGAAGACCAGGGGTATTCGTCCGACGAAGTGAGGCTGCTTGAGACAATATCCTCGCATGCGGCGACCGCCATCTACAATGCGCTCGTCTTCGAGCGCACGCAGGAATCGGCGCTCACAGACGGATTGACGGGACTGCCCAACTCGCGTTATCTCTACAGCTTCTTCGACCAGGAGCGAAGCCGGGCCGAGCGGTACAATTATCCGCTCGTGCTTATGATGATGGACCTGGACGGGTTCAAGAAGGTCAACGACACTTATGGCCATCATGTAGGCGACGACATACTGCGATACATCTCGGCGTCCCTGCGCGCTCACTTGCGCACGGACGATACATTGGTCCGATATGCGGGCGACGAATTCGTCGCCGTGTTGCACCGCGCGACGGCAGATGTCGTGCTCGATCTGAAGGTGCGCCTGCAATCGGCCCTTGATGACTTCGCATACGAAGTCAGGCCGGGCCGCACAGCGCGCGCGGGAATCTCTATAGGCTATGCCACCTACGGAGAGGACGGCACTGCTATAGAGGAATTGATGGAAGTGGCCGACCAGCGCATGTACGAAGACAAAGCGGTTCGCCGCCGCAAAGCCTCCTTACTGCACCTGGTGAATTCCCAGGCCAAATCCATCGGCCTTTGATCACAGGACGGCGCTTGAGGAAAAGAGATCGCAGTAACGAGAAAGTCTTCCTTTCGTAGCCGCAGATATGCGCGACGGGTTGATTGATGCGACCCGCGATATTGCCCCCGCAACATAAGAACATCAAAGCAGGATGGAACTATGAATACTCTCGAAGAAAAGGAAGTGTCGCAAAGCGACTATCCGGCATCGCCCCACGTGAAGATGAGAATCTTTCAACAGATGGCCGAAGCGCTCGACATGGAAGCGTCCGCGCTCTATCGCCGGGCGGCATCTTTTGAAGAAGAAGAGACCTCGCTCAAGCGAGCAGTCCAGGAGCACCAGACCGAGATCAACCGCCTGAACTTCCGCATGCAGGTTCTGCGCTCGGAGCGCAGCCGCCTTGTGGAGAGGATCGACGATCTGGAACAGGAAGCCGACGCCCTCAGAGAAGAGGCTTGCACTATGGAAGAAGACCTCGCGCCCTCTAGCGTGGAAAGCGGAAGAAAGAAATCCTTATGCGCTGCGCAAGAGGGAGATACGGACGGCTGGGAAGACGAGCCATTCGAGAAAAAGATACTTCCTTTCCGGCCTGCCTCTGAGGAAGAGTCACGCACCCCCGTCTTCTTCAATCGCATGACTTTGACCGACTATCTAAGCTCGGAAAATCCGGTCGAGTAGCGGCAAGGAGACGCATATCAGGTTGGCCCTGATGGCTGAGGCCGCGATAGAGTGATACCCTTCTGTCCGCGATGCGGCCGGCCGCCTCAGATGGGAATTCGGGAGAAAGAGATCTTTAAGCGGGCGTCCAACCTATGGGCCGGAGAGGAGATGTTATGTCTTTGTGGGATGGTGTCGAGCGCCGCGCCGTATCAGAACGCCGCAAGGGAGAGCGTCGGCGCTCGATGCGTTATACGGCCGACACGCTTATAGTGATCGATGGAGTGACCTGGATAGACAACGAAGGGACCGACCGCCGCCGCAAGGTCCGCCGCCGCGAGGACCGCGAACTCATAGTAAAAAAGATTCTCGAAGACATATTCTTTTGAGTGTGCCTGCTCGATCAGTCTTCAGCCGTCAGCTATCAGCCGTCAGCTATCAGTCTTCAGCCGTCAGCCATCAGTCTTCAGCCGTCAGCCATCAGTATTCGGTCTGAAAGCTGATAGCTGATAGCTGATTATTTCTGATGCTCCGGGTGTGTGCAGCCCGTGAACTCTTTCAAGTAAGTATTGCCCTTGTAGCGCAACTCTTCTTTTATACCTATCTCGGACGTATAGTAGCCGTCAATGGTCATGTACTTGATCGTTCGGAAGAACCGCTCTTCGGTGGTGGACGGTGATTTTTCGTTCTTACTGATCTCTTTCAGCATCTCTACTTGCTGATCGACGCTTGCATCGGCGAACGGAGCGCCGAACATATCGCGGCTCTTTTTGTTGATCGCCGCAAGCCCTGTGCGCCATTGCTCTTTCGTCACATCGGGCGACTGGCTCACCATCAGGTCTATGAACTCGTTTACGCGCGCGGCCTTTGCGCCCGGCGAAGAGTCGTCTGCGGGGATTATGCGCTCCGACATCTCGATTATGGTTTTATTCTCTTCTTCGGTGAAGAAACGCAAAGGCTTGGGACTTGCGCCGCTCGCCGCCTGTGATGTGCGCGCCCCGTGATTGTGCGCCTCCTGCCCCATGCCTATGACAGGCAGAGTGGCGATGACGCCCACGCCTGCGCTTATATTTCTGATAGCCTCTCTTCTGGTTATCTCGTCTTTCTGCTTCGCCATCTTTCAGCCCTCCGTCAATAAGAAACGATGAGTGATGAATGATGAACGATGAATCGATGTTCTATTCATCATTCATAGTTCATAGTTCATAGTTCATAGTTCATAAATTCACTCATATTCCACATCTGTCCACAGCGAGCCGCTCGCGCTGGACTTCACTATAGCATCAACCACGCAGTTGGCGCGATAGCCGTCTTCGAAAGTCGGGAAATCGATCCTGCTTGCGTCGCTCACGGGATCGCCCCCTTCGGCGATGAATGAATAGATGTTCGACATAAGGTTCTTGAATGCATCGGCCCAGCCTTCGTTATGGCCGCCCGGCAAGTTCGCATAGCGTCGCGCCGATTCATCGAGCAAGCCGGGTTCGCGCAGGAGCGCCCCGTTCGCCCGGTCGCGGTAGCCCATCCATAATTCGTTCGGGCGCTCCTGCTTCCATCCTATGGACGCCTTCGAGCCGTTGATCTCTATCTGAAGATCGTTTTTGTGACCGGGGCAGACCTGGCCCACGGAAAACATCCCCTTCGCGCCGCCCTCGAACTCGACCATCACCGAGGCGAGGTCGTCGGAAGTGACGACGTAATCTTCGACCATCTCTTCGGAAGCGGCGGCGGCGAACGCTTCGCGCGAGCCGACGGGCTTTTTGCGAACCGGCACGACTGTAGAGAGGCTTGAGAGCACGCGCCTTATCCTGAGACCCGACATGAACTGCGCAGTGTCGCACCAGTGCGAGCCTATGTCGCCCACGGCGCACGACGGGCCGCCCTTGTCGAATTCGAGTCGCCAGGAGAAATCGGTCTCGTACAAGAGCCAGTCCTGCAAGTAATAACCATGCATGAATGAGACTTTGCCGATCTCGCCCTTCGCTATAAAAGCGCGCGCATGCTGAACGAGCGGATTGAATCTGTAGTTGAAGGTCACGGCATTCACCTTGCGGGTTTCCGCTGCGCGTTGTCGCATAGCGCGAGCCTCCGCAGCCGTGAGACCGAGCGGCTTGTCGCATATCACATGCTTTCGGCTCTCCAATGCAGCCATCACCACTTCGTAATGCTTATAGTTAGGCGTGCAGACGTGAACCGCTTCGATGGAGTCGTCCGCAAGCAGTTCTTCGTAGCTCCGATAAGCGCGCTCTATACCGAGTTGCTCGGCTTTCTTTTCGGCCGGCTCCCGGCTCGAAGTTGCGACCGCGACCACCTCGACGAAGCCGAGCCTCCTGACCGCCTCGACGTGAAGCGGGCCGACGAATCCCGCTCCGATCAAACCTGTTCGAATTCTACGCATGCATGCCCTCAGTCTATAATTAGAGCGTGTCGCACAAATGGATTTTCCGCCCAGATATTGTGTGTGGCTGTTTGACCATCTACAAGTTATGGGCCGTTTCTTGAATTATGCGACATGCCCTAATTACCTTATCGCTGCGCGGTATTAATTTTTGCCGCGCCGTCCTATCAACGAACCTATCCATTGGCGGCGGCCGGGGTCGTCGGGCGCTCGCACCACGCGGCAAAAGGTCTGGGCCGCGACGCGCTCGCAATCATCCATCCATTCAGGCTCGATAAGAAAATAGCCCGCGCCATCCGTGACGAGTTTTCTTTCAGGGAACTCGTCTTCCCACTCGACGCGAAAAGCCTGCTCCCAGACCTTGTCTTTGCCCTTGATCTCGACCCTGACCGGCCGTCCCATTCTCGCAAACTCCCGACCGAGAAATCTTTATAGTACGCGCGGGGTGAAATGAAAATTCACAAGAAAAATTTCGCAGTCCGCGCTCACGAGCGCGGCAGCACAGTTCTTCGAACT